>JANMRV010000706.1:0-7463 GCA_031388685.1 Planctomycetota bacterium | reverse complement strand
CGCGCCTCGCCGTAGCGCCCGAGGCTGTAGTAGGCGTGGGCCAGCCCCTGCGTGCGCCAGAGCTCGCTCGGAGCGAGCGCCAGGAAGCGCTCGTAGGCGTAGGCCGCGTCCGAGTAGCGGCGCAGGCGGAAGTAACACAGTCCACCCTGATACAAGGCCGGCGGAAAATCGGGCTCGCGATCGAGCAGCCCATAGAAGAGCGCGAGGCTCGCCGAAAAGTCCCCCGCCGTGTACGCGCGCATCGCCGCGCCGAGTTCGGGCTGCAATTGTGGCGCAACGGGATCCTTCGGTCCCCACTTCGACCAGTGGCCTTCCTCGGCGAAGGGCAGCGCGCGCGGATCTCGAGTGAGCGCAAGCGCCGCGCGCTCGCGCAGTGCGTCCATGGCGGGGACAGGGCCCTGATCGAGCGCTTTCGAAGGCGGATTCTGCCCGGCAAAGGAAAGCGGTGGAGTCGCGAGCAGCAGCGCAAACCAGGCCGCCGCGCAGCAAAGCTTCGACACGCGATTCACTGCTCCGGCTCCTCGATCGTCAGCGCACGATCCGCGGCGACATCCTCGAGCGTCGTTTCGGCGCCGCTTTGCCAGCGCACCACCACGCGCGTCGCGCGCGGCGCCGTCCCGAGGCCGACATGAATTTCCGCGGGCAGACTGGCCTGAAAACCGGCGCTCGTGCGCACTTCGCACCAGCGGCTGCCGCCCGGCCAATCGATGCGCACACGCGCGCCGATGGCCTGGGTGTTCTTGCCGCGGCCGTGCAGGCGGACCCTGAGCCAATGCAGGACACGCTCGGGCTTCCCGCCGGGCACGGCGGACTTGCCCAGCGGATCGAGTTGATTGCGCAGCACGCGCAGCGCGCCGTTCATTTCCAGAGCCACGAGATCGACATCGCCGTCGCCATCGATGTCGGCGAAACTCGAGGCCCGCGAGACGCGCGCCGGAGCCGGCGACAGCGCCTCGACCGCGAAGTGACCCGCGCCGTCGTTGCGGAACAGCTGATCGGTCTGCGCGTAACTCGTGTCGGTGCCCACAAGGTCGGCTTGTGGATAGACGTGGCCGTTGAAAACGAAGAGGTCGAGGTCGCCGTCGAGGTCGAGGTCGGCGAAACCCGTGCCCCACTTCAGCGTGCGCAGGGTCGGACCCGCCAGCCCCGTGCTCGAGGAGCGCTCGCGAAAACTCTTCGGCCCCTTCGAGGCGTACAGCGCAACGGACTCGCCTGAAAAATTGGTGACGAGCAGTTCCTCGCGCCCATCGCCGTCGAGATCGCCCGCGGCGATGCCCATGCTGGCCTGTTCCTTGCCGTTGGCGTCGTGGCTCACGCCTCGCGCGAAACCGCGTTCCAGGAAAGTCCCGTCGCCCTGGTTCTCCCAAAGATGGTTCGGCGTGGAATCGTTCGCGACGTAAAGATCCGTGTCGCCGTCGGCGTCGTAGTCGATCGTCATCGCGCCCAGAGCGAAGCCGGCTTCGGTCGGAATGAACTTGGCCTTCGCCGTCGCGTCCTCGAATGTCCCGTCGCCGTGACCGGAATAAAATTGGTCGTGCTGCGGCGTCAGTCCTTCGGGCCCGCACATCACCGGGTAACTTTTCCACGAACAGTCGCCCCCCGGCGGATGAACGAGCGCCGGATCGAAAGCCAGGTAGTTGACGACCGCAAGGTCGAGCGCGCCGTCGCGATTGGCGTCGAAAAGCGCGGCCGAAGTTCCCCAGCGCGCGCCGACGAATCCGGCCTTGTCGCTCGCTTCGACCAGGCCCTTGCCGGCGCGATTGAGGAAAAGGCGCGTCGGCCCCCACTGCGTGATCACGAGGTCGACAAATCCGTCGCCGTCGACATCGCCCGTCGTCAGGCCCATGCCCCAGCGGCCGCCGCTCATCTCCCAGTCCTTGCCCGCGGGCTGGAACATGCCGCGGCCGTCGTTCAGGAAGACGCGCGGCGGAAAACCGGCTTCGCCCTTCGCGATGCGCTCCAGCGTCGAGCCGTCGACCAGCACGAGATCGTGATCGCCGTCGTTGTCGAGGTCGCAAAGCCCCAGGCCGCCTCCGTTGACCTCGATGATGTAGTCCTTGGCCTTGGAACCGCAGGTCGTGGTCACCCCGGGCAGGGCGCGCGCCTGATCCTCGATGAAGAGCGGCGCAGGCGCGGGCGCCGCCGGCTCCTGCGTCCAGGGGAGCGAACACAAAAGTGCGAGGAGGAGCGACATCCGTGACGGGTTATTGTGACTCCATGGCGGGCCGATGGAACAGCCCGTCCGACATTCAGCCATGCCGCTCCCCGCCAGTCCTGAGGAATTGCGTGCCGCGCTCGGCACGGCCCGCGTCTATCTGATCTTCACGCCGCAGCTCTGCGGGAAGCGGGACCCGATCGCGGTGTTGCGCGAAGTGCTGCCCTGGGTCGACATGATCCAGGTGCGGCCCAAGGAGCGCGAGCAGGGGCTGGATCCGCTGAACAGCCGCGGCGCCAGGCTCGCGGTCAGTTCGGCGCGCGAGATGTACGAGTGGTGCGAAAAAGTGCTCGCGGAAGTTCGCGATCTGGGTCGCATCATCCCGGTCATCGCCAACGACCGCGTCGACGTCGCGGCCGCGTTGATGGGCGAGGGTCTCGCCGGCGTACACCTCGGTCAGGACGACGCGCCCGTGTCCCTGGCGCGCGCGCAGCTCGGGCCGGGTGCGCTGATCGGGCTCTCGACCCATAGCCCCGGACAAGTCGTGCGCGCCGGCGACGAAGCGGTCGACTACTTGGGTTTCGGCCCGTTCCGCGCGACGAGTACGAAAGGCTACGCGCGCGGACTCGGGCCCGAGGCGTGTTGGATCGCGCAGGAAGCCTCGCCCTGGCCGGTCTTCCCGATCGGAGGCATCGACGAGGTCAGTGTGACCGAACTCGAGAAGATTCCGCGCGCTGCGGTCGGCTCTGCGATCCTCTCCGCCGACGATCCGGCGCGCGCGGCGCGCGCGATCGCTGCTTCGCTGGGCGGCGAGTAGCGTCCGACTCCGAAAGCAGCACACGAAGTCGGAACTCTCTGATTCGTCGTTCTGGCCACGACGCGGCGATTCACCTCACTCACTGCGGGCAGACGCTGTATTCCAGCGCATCAGAGAGTGTCGAATTGTTGGGCGCTGTGAATCCGTTGTCGCGTCCCCAGCATTGCGCGCCGACGATCGTGCCGGGCACGGCGAGGTAAGCAGCCGGCGTGCCGCCGAGAGCGCCGACGGCAAAGGCGTTCATGTCGATCGAGTACACGCCCGAGCAATCGTTCGGCGGAGGATTTCCACCGGAGTTGAGTTGAACCGATCGCCTGACCGGCGTGTTGACGCAGCGCAGTCCGCCTTGGAACGAAACTGCCGCACGGCCGGTGTTGCTGTAGAGCACAAGGCCGGGTTTGTTGTTGATCACGTTGCTCGCCGTGATCGTGAAACCAAATCCCGCCGTGGCGCTCGCGACACCACTCGCGTCGATCGTCGGGCTGCAGCCCAGCGAATTGGTTTTCGCGGTGCAGTAACTGATCCCCACGTTGCACGGTGTGTAGCGCGCGATCCAGGCGTCTTGAAGGCCCGCGTTCGGCCCGCCGAGGCTGCCATGGGATGTGCCCGTCATATACAGGCCGCCCGCTCCGTCGGACACGGACTGATCCACCCAGTCTTGCAAGTTCGTCCCAATCTGGCGGATCCAGTTCTGGTTTCCCGCGCTGTTGTAGCTGGCGAACCAGGCGTCTTGGAGGCCCGCGTTCGGCCCGCCAAGGCTGCCAGAGGTGATGCCGCCAAGGAACATCCCGCCTGAACCATCAGGCACGGCGTTGTAGCCCTGGTCGCCGGAGCTCGTTCCGATCTGACGGATCCAATTCTGGTTTCCCGCGCTGTCGTAGCTTGCGAACCACACGTCCCGGTGGCCTGCGGAAGGTCCGCCAAGGTTGCCCCAGGTGTAGCCGGTCATCCACACGCCGCCCGACCCGTCAGCCGCGCCGGCCAAGGACTCCTCGTCGGCGGTTGTTCCGATCTGACGTATCCAGCTCTGGTTCCCCGCGTTGTCGTAGCGCGCAAGCCAGGCGTCCAATCCTCCCGCGGGTGGCCCCCCGAGGCTGCCGCCGGTGGCGCCGGTCACAAACACACCGCCCGACCCGTCAGGCGCGGCGCCAAGCACTGAATCTCCAACGCTCGTCCCGAACTGTCGAATCCACAACTGATTCCCCGCGCCGTCGTATCGCGCGAGCCAGGCGTCAGTGCCGCCAGCGCTGGGCCCCCCAAGGCCGCCGTCTGTGTAGCCACCCAAGTACACGCCACCCGAGCCGTCTTGCGCGGCGGCGGCGTATATCTGTTCATTCCCGGACGTTCCGATCTGGCGAATCCAGGCTTGGTTCCCCGCATTGTCGTAGCGCGCCAGCCAAATGTCCGCAGCTCCGCCCGCGTACGGCCCGGCTAGGCTTCCCGAAGTAGTGCCGCATACGTACACGCCGCTCGACCCGTCGGGCGCGGCGCCGTACAGGAGGTCGTTCCCGCTCGTCCCGAGTTGGCGGATCCAAGTCTGGCTCCCCGCGCTGTCGTAGTGCGCGAGGAAGGAGTCGACACCGCCCGCGCTTGGTCCGCCGAGGCTGCCACTGGTAAAGCCGGTCATGTACACGCCGCCGGACCCGTCCGGCGCAGCGTTCCACGGCTCGTCGTTGGAGCTCGTCCCGATTTGTCTGATCCAAACTTGGTTTTGCGCGACTGCCGCGGGCACGGCGAAAGCAAGGAACCCGACGCCCAGGGTGGATGCGATGAGATTGCACATGGCGGGCTCCTTCGAACACTTTCTTCTGCGTTGGGACGTGCGCAACGGATGGCGCGGCTGCTTGACCGACCCAGGTGGGCCTGCACAATCGAGAAGACGGGAATCTTCAGCTCATCCCGCTAAATCGCTGGATTCCGCTCCGAGCTACTTGTCGGCCGCATCCGCTGGCTCGAGCCACTCGGCGTAGCGCTGTCGTTCGGCCTGTGTGAGGAAGCGGATCGCACGGCGGTCGGAAATCTCCAGCAGCTCGTCGGTCCGCACCGCCCAGCTACGCACCGTCCCGTCGCCGCAACAGGTAAGGATGCGTTCGCCGTCCGGATGAAAGCGGGCATCGTGGAGTGCGCCGCCCTGCCCGCGCAGGATCGCGCTGAGTTCACCTGTGATCGTCCACACTCTGGCCCCGTCGGCCGAAGCCGTGACCAGCTGCGCTCCGTCCGGCGAGAACGCTATCGTCCTTAGGACGGCCTCGGGGCTCTCGAACCTCGCCGCGACGCTGCCGTCGGCAGCGTTCCACACGATTGCGCGTCGGTCGTTCGTGGTTGCGGCAAGGAGAGTGCCGTCCCGCGAAAGGGCCAGCCACTGAAAACGTGTGCCCTCGGCGACGGCCATCTCGCGCAGCTTCTCGCCATCCTCGGTCCACATGCGCACGACGCCGTCCCAGCCCGCTGTGGCGAGACGGCCCTCAGGCAGCCAGACGACGCCCCAGATCCGATCCGGGTGCGCCCGAATGCTGCAGAGCTCACGGCCATCGGGGTCGAGGATGCTCAGCGTCCCGTTGGCCGACCCGACAGCGATGTGTTCGCCGTCTGGCGAGAAGCACGCCATCTCGCTGCCATGCCGAAAGTCCTGAACTTCGAGCCGACGATTTTCCGCCAGCATATGGATCGTGAGTTTCCCATCGTTCGAGATCGTGAGCACGCGGTCGCCACGTGGCGACAGCAACACCAGCCACTGCGGCTCCGGATAGTCAATCCGGCCCAATTCCTTCCCGCGTGGGTCCCAGAGGCGAACCGTGCTGTCAAATGCTGCCGTGAGGAAACGCCCGTCGGCAGCCACGTCGACAAAACGCACCTGGCCGCGATGTCCGCGCAGCGTCATGAGATCCGGTCCGTCGAGGCGCCACAGTCGCGCGGTGCCGTCCCAGCTGGAAGTCAGCACAAGCTCGCCGTCGGGCGAGAAGTGCGCGCAGTTCATCGCGGCTTCGTGGCCACGCAGTTCGGCCAGCAGCCTGCCTTCGCGCTCCTGCACTTGAAACAAGCCCGGCCCCGCGCAAACCACGAGCCGGCGGCTGTCTGGCGAGAACTCCACCCAGCCGGCCGCGCCACCGTGCCGTGTCAATGCGACTTGGTTGCCGTGGTAGTCCGAAACCCTCGTGGTACCGTCGTTGGAGGTCGTGACCAGGTGTATGCCGTCGGGCGCGAAGTGGACATCGCGAACCATCTCGTCGTGTTGGAATTTCACGCACTCACCGTCGTCGATGCGCCAAAGTCGTGCCGTGCGATCTTTGGACCCTGTCAACAGGTAGGAACCGTCCGGCGAGAACCGCACGCTGCACACGAGGTCCGTGTGGCCGCCGAACTCGTGGTGCACCGCGCCCCCGGCATCGAAGATGCGCACGATCGGCAACGACGAATCGGGGTCGAGAAACGTTAGAGCCAATCTATCCCCTGCCGGCGAGAGTGCCCCGAGTCCGAAGTGGGGCGAGGGTCGCTCAGGAGTCGCCACGCGCACCCAGCGCTCTTCCTGCAGATGGAAGAGCTGCATCGGGCCGGTCGTGTGGACTCCCGCGACCCATCGTCCGTCCACGGAGAAGGTGACGGCCGCCGGAATCTCTGCAGCCGACAACGTTGGCCGCCTTTCTGACGCACCGGTGGCCGCTTCGGCGTCGCTTGCTCTCACTGCGCCGCTGGCCAGGAGTTCACCGCGAAGGTCCCACACACGCAAGTCGCCGTCCCACGTCGCCACCACGTCTCCGCTCGGAGAAAAGGCGGCGGTGCGGACCTCGAGGGTGTGGCCTACGAGCACCGGACCCTGGATCCAGTGCTCTCCGTCGCGGTGATAGAGCGTCGCCGTCCAGTCGTCGGCGCAAACCAGCAGGGCGTTGCCGTCTGGTGCGAACACGGCATCGCAGACAATGGTGCCGTGATTGAACTGCGCCACTTCGCGAGCGCCGGCAACGGCCCTGTGGAGTTGCGAAATGGTCTCGGGGATTTCCTCGAGGCGCACCGCCTCGCGCGCCAAAAGCAGGCTCAGTGTCGAGCTGCTTGCCGCGGCTTCGGCGGATGCGCCGGCGAGGCCCAGCGCGCGTGAGTGGCGCAAGGCCACGAGCGTCGACGCCTGTTCACGCTCGAGCTGCCGCAGCAGCGCGACCGCGCCGCACAGTGCCGCCGTCAGACCGACCAGGAACGTGGCGGCGACAGGGTTGCGCTGCGACCAGCGCCGCAGCCTCAGCCACGGGCCGGCACTGCGAGCCCGAATCGGCTCGCTGCAGCGCACGCGCCGCAGGTCCTCGGCGAAGTCTTGAGCAGACGCGTAGCGCTGCTCGCGCTGCTTGCTCATCGCCTTCTCCAGCACCACGCGCAGATCGCGTGGCACTCCCGGGACGTCGCGCGACGAAAACGACGACGCGCCGCTCAGGATCCGGCGATAAAGCTCTTCGAGGCTCGGCCCCGCGAAGGGCAGCCGCAAGGTCAGCGCTTCGAACAGGG
>JANMRV010000691.1:0-2399 GCA_031388685.1 Planctomycetota bacterium | reverse complement strand
GCCGGCCGAGCCGGCGCTGCCGGCGCCTTTGGCGATGTCGGCCGAAGAGTACGGGCTCGCGCTGTGTGTCCCGCCCCTCGATTTGGAACACGGTCCTGGGGAACTGCACATGTTCCACTTGTTGCGCGACCAGCTCGGGGTGCTTCACGCGCTGGTTGTGCTTCGCGCCACGCAATTGGGACGTGTGGAGCGTTGGGTGCGCAAGGCAGGCGGCGCCATCAGCGGTCTTTCGCCCTCGCAGCTGAAGGACATCGAGCAACGCATCGCGTTGATGCGCGTCTTCCATGGACTTTGGCTCGTCGGCCGTGGGCACAGAGTGGATTTGACCGCGCTTGTCGAAGCTCAGGTCACGGACAATTTCCGCGAGAAGCTCGCCGACCTGGCGAAGCGTGAAGCCGGCGACGCGCGACGTTTGATTCAAGCGCTTCGCCAAGGCGGCCTGTCCGGCTTCGGAAAAGGCAAGACGGATGCGCTGGAGCTCTGCTTCGAGGAGTTGCGCTGTCTGGACCGTCGGCCGATGCTCGAGCTCGACGAAATCATCTTGGGCTGCGCGCGCGAGCTGCCGAGCCTTGGCGCCGATCAGGTTGGCGAGTTGTGTTCCCAGTGGTGGAGCGCCGCAGATCGTTCGTGGGCGAATCGGCGCAGCGGAACCGGGCCGGAAATAACTACAATCCCGGCCCCGAAGCCTGCGACCCAACGATGAGCCAGATCTCCACCAAGCCGCCCAGCGGAATGCGCGACTTCCTCGCACCCGACGTCGCGCGCCGGCGCCACGTGATCGGCGTGATCCAGTCGGTGTACGAGTCGTTCGGTTTCGTGCCGCTCGAAACGCCGACGATCGAGAATCTGTCGACGCTGCTCGGCAAGTACGGGCCGGAGGGCGATCAGTTGCTTTATCGACTGTTGCACCGGCGCGAGCGACTGGTGCGCGCGCTCGAGAAGCAGGCGCCGACGGAACTCGACTTGTCCGACGAAGGCTTGCGCTACGACTTGACCGTGCCGCTCGCGCGTGTCGTGGCCAACTACCGCGACTTGCCGGCGTTCTACAAGCGCTATCAGATCCAACCCGTATGGCGCGCGGACCGGCCGGCGAAGGGGCGTTTTCGCGAGTTCTATCAATGCGATGTCGACGTCACCGGCACGAAGTCGTGCCTGGCCGACGCGGAAGTCTGCGCGGCGGTGGGCACGGTGCTTTTGAAACTCGGGTTTTCCGACTTCACGATCCACGTCAATCACCGCGAGTTGTTGCGTGCGCTCGTACTCGAAGCGGGCATCGCGGCGGAGTCTGAAGGCACGGCGCTGATCGCGATCGACAAGCTCGACAAGATCGGCCGCGACGGTGTGTTGAAGGATCTCGACGAACGCGGCATCGGTGCAGAGCGCGGCGAGACGCTGATGCACTCGCTCGAAGCCGCAAAGCAGCCCGGGTTCCTCGACAAGAAAGCGAACTCAGGCGAAGGCGGCGGTGCGCAGGGCGCGCGCGCCCTGCTCGAATTGTTCTCGCTCGCCGCTGTGACTCCCGCCGGTCCGATGTTGAAGTTCGCGCCGGAACTCGCGCGCGGACTTTCCTACTACACCGGCCCGATCTTCGAGGTCGGCGTCCCGGGCCTCGCCGGTTCGATGGGCGGTGGGGGACGTTATGACGGACTGATCGGCATGTTCACCAAGGGCCAGATTCCCGCGGTGGGCTTTTCGCTCGGCCTCGAGCGCATCTTGCTGGTGATGGAGGAGCGCCAGATGTTCCCCGAACTCGCCGTCGGCCCGCAGATCCTGGTCTGCCGCTTCCCCGATGTCAGCGCGGCCGACGCGCTGCGCACGGCAAGCGAATTGCGCGCGCAAGGACTGCGAGTCGAGCTCTATCCCGAAGCCGACAAACTCGGCAAGCAACTCGCCTACGCAACGACGATCGGCGCCAAGTACGCAGCTGTGCTCGGCCGCACGGAAGTGGACGCAGGTGCGATCGCGCTCAAGAACCTCGCAACTGGCGAGCAGCGCACATTGCCGATCCGACACGTCGCTGAATCGTTGTGACGAGACGATCAGCGCGGACACTACCCACATCGGCGTATCCCCCTGAGGGGTAGTGCTTATGTGCAGGCCCGTGAAGCACGGCTAGCTTTGATTTCGGGACAACCGGTCGCGAGAACTTCGCGCGGCAACCCGGTCGGTCGAAAGAGGATCGAGAGTCGCTGGACGGCGCAGTTCGTCTGCTTCCCAAGGTGCAAGCCATGAGTACCAACATCAAAGCGGGCAGCCCGAGCGAGAAGGGCGGCTCAGGAACCCTGAACACGCTCCAGGATCGGGTGCGCATGAACATCGATCGTGCCGCGGTCAACGAGTTTCACACCTTGGATCGCACGACCGTGGTGCGCCTGCTCAACGACGGTCTCGCGGCGGAG
>JANMRV010000660.1:0-4646 GCA_031388685.1 Planctomycetota bacterium | reverse complement strand
GACTCTCGAGCCCGCGGGCTCGCTGCGCGAACGACTCGGGCCTGAATCCTGTGCGGTCGCGCCGGAGTTGTTGACGCGGCTTCGCATGCAACCGGGCGATGCGCTCAAGATCGGATCCGCGCGGTTCACGGTCGATAGCGTGGTGGTCGCCGAACCCGACCGCATGAACTTCTCGCTGACCCTCGGCCCGCGGGTTTTTCTCTCCAGCGCAGGCTTTGATCGTGCGGAGCTGGAGAAACAGGGCTCGTCGATCCGCTACGTCGCGCTTGGGAAAGCGGCGGACGGCGCCGCCAGCGCGCGTTCGATCGCTGAGCGTCTGCGCAAAGGCGAAACGGACGCGGCCTACCTCAACATCCAATCGTATGAAGACGCCCAGCCCGCGCTGCGCGACGGCATCAAGCGCACTCGGCGCTTCCTTGGACTGACCGCCCTGGCGTCCTTGCTCGTCGGCGGGATCGGCATCGCCCAAACCGTGCGCGCCTGGATCGCGGGGCGCATGGACGCGATCGCGGTGCAAAAGTGCCTGGGCATGACATCGCGTGAAATTCTCGGACTCTACGCGGCGCAGGCAGCACTCTTGGCGCTCCTGGGTAGCGCGCTCGGCGCCGCGCTCGGCATCGGCGCGCAAGCGCTGGTCGTCACGCTGTTCCAGGACTTCGCGCCGGGCCAGCACTTCGAACTCGTGCAGCCCGCGGCGCTGGCGCGCGGCGTCGCGCTCGGACTCTTCGTGGCGATGCTGTTCAGCCTGCGGCCGCTGTTCACCACGCTCGCCGTGCCGCCCGCGCGTGTGCTGCGGCGCAGCGCAGAGCCGCTGGAAACCGGGCGTTGGACAAACCTGACCCTCGCACTGATCGTGTTCACCGGCGCGCTCGTCGCGGCCTGGGCGCAAACCGAGTCCTTGACGTTCGCGGCACTGTTCACCGCGAGCCTGCTCGCGATCGCAGGTCTGCTGCTCGCCGCGGCGTATGGACTCGTGCGCTTGTGCGCGCGGCCGGGACGCGAGCGCCTGCCCCTGTGGTTGCGGCACGGCATCGCCGCGCTGGCGCGGCCCGGCGCAGGAACCTTGAGCGCGATCCTCTCGCTCGGCCTGGGTGTCCTGGTGGTGCTGTGCATCCAACTCATCCACGAAACGCTCGCGCACGAACTTGGCGGCGAGTTGCCGCGCGGCGCACCGACGGTCTTCCTGGTGGACGTGCAGCCCGATCAATGGCAAGGCGTGCACGAGCTGCTGGAAAAAGAAGGCGCCACGAACGTGGACAGTTCGCCGGTGGTCGTCGCGCGGCTTGCGCGCATCGACGGCCGCGGCATCGAGGAGATCGCGCGCGAACGCAGCGCCGATCCGAGCGCGAAGTGGACTTTGACGCGCGAACAACGCCTGACCTATGGCGCGAGCCTGCCCAAGGACAATCGCTTGATCGCCGGAACACTATGGAGCGATCCTGACCGCGCCGAGATCAGCTTGGAGCAGGGCTTCGCGGAGAACCTGGGGGCCAAGCTGGGCTCGATCCTGACCTTCAACGTGCAGGGCGTGGACCAGGAGCTCGTGGTCAGCAGCCTGCGCGAGGTCGATTGGCGCACGTTTAGCCTCAATTTCTTCCTGCTGGTCGAACCCGGCGTGCTCGAAAAAGCGCCGCAGTTCCGAGTTGCCGCCGCGCGCATCGCCAAGCCTCGCGAAGATGCGCTGCAGGACGAACTGGTGCGCGAATTCCCCAACGTGACGGTCCTGCGCGTCCGCGAAATCCTCGAAAAGCTCGCCAGCGTCCTGCAGCGTGTCGGCGTCGGCGTGCGCTTGCTGGGTTGGTCGACGGTGCTCTCCGGCGCGGCGATCCTGATCGGCGCCATCAGCGCCAGCGCCGCGCGCCGCGCGCGCGAAGTCGCCTTGTTCAAGACGCTCGGACTTTCACGCGGTAGCATCGCCCGCATCTACATCGTCGAGCACGGTCTCGTCGGCTTGGTCGCCGCGGCCATCGGCGCCGTGGGCGCCAACGCGCTGGCCTTCGGGGTCATCCACTACGGCATGGAACTCGACTGGCACTTCGATCCGCTGACCAACGCAATTGCACTGGGAGCGTCCATGTCGCTCGCCGCGCTCGCCGGACTCTCCGCCAGCCTGCGGCCGCTCCTGGTGCGGCCGACCGAGTCGCTGCGCGCCGAGAACTGACCCGAGGCGCTGCGCGCCGAAAATGGAGTCAGTTGCCCGTCAGCGGACGCGCTACGGCCGCTTCTTCTTGAACTGGTCGAACGGATCGACATAGCCACCTCCGTTCGCCGGCGCCGGAGCGGGGGCCGCTGCGGGGGCGCGCGGTGTCGCGGGTGCGGGTGCCGACGGCGTGGCGGAATTCGCGGGCAAGGCTGCGCGCACAGTCGCGGGAGCGGGTGCGGACGGAGTGGAAGAAGTCGCGGGCAAGGGCGCGCGCGGTTGCGCGGGGCGCACGCCGAGCGGGCTCTGGGCCGCTGCGGGCGCTGACTGCGCGGCATCGTTGCCGGCCTCGCCGTTCGGCAGTTCCACCTTCACGCCAATGCTGTTGAACTTGGCCAGCAGATCGTCCTTGTTGACCGACTTCAGGTACGCCTCGGTCGGATCGACGATGCCGGTCTTGACCAGCTCGAGCAGCGAATCGTTGAGCAATCGATTGCCGAGCTTGGAACCCATCTGCATCGCCGACGGAATCTGGAAGACCTTGCCGTCGCGGATGTTCGAGCTGATCGCATTGCTCGCGATCATGATCTCGAGCGCGGCGACGCGGCCCTTGGGGTTCTTCTTGCACAGGGTCTGCGCGACGACGCCCTTGAGCGAGCTCGAGAGCATCGTGCGGATCTGCGATTGGCGCTCGGCGGGAAACTGATCGATGATCCGGTCGACGGTCGAAGGCGCGGTGGTCGTGTGCAGCGTGCCGAAGACCAGGTGGCCGGTCTCGGCCGTCTCGATCGCGATCTCGATCGTCTCGAGGTCGCGCATTTCGCCGACCAGGATGATGTCGGGGTCTTCGCGCAACGCGGCGCGCAGCGCGCGCTTGAAACTGCCGGTGTGTTTGTGGACTTCGCGCTGGTTGATCAGGCAGCGATGTTTGTTCTGGTGCACGAACTCGATCGGATCCTCGATCGTGATCACGTGGTCCGAGCGGTTCTTGTTGATGTGGTCGATCATCGCCGCCAGCGTGGTCGATTTGCCCGAACCCGTGGGACCGGTGACGACGACCAGCCCCTTGGACAGGTAACAAAGATCGAGCACCGCCTTGGGCAGGTGCAGGTCCTCGGCGGTCAGGATCTTCGACGGGATCAGGCGGAACACCGCGCCCGGCCCGTTGCGATCGAGAAATACGTTGCAGCGAAAGCGCGCGACGCCTTCGATCTCGTAAGCGAAATCGGTGTCGGCTTCGGTGTCGAACTGGGCGCGGTTCTCCGGCGGCGTGATCTCGTAAAGCACCGTGCGCAACTGATCCATCGAGAGCGGCGGGCAACCGTCGACGGTGACAATGTCACCGTGCAGCCGAAACCTGGGCTGCTGCCCGGAGGTCATGTGCAAGTCGGAGGCGTTGACCTGCACCATCTTGAGGAAAAGTTCGTCGATCCAAGCCATGAGGGAAGCGCTCCTTGGGCGCGCGGACCTGTCATTTCGGTCGGACCGGCGCGGCGCTTGAACCGCGGCTATCCTCTTGTCCCCAAGATGGCAGCCCCGCTCCCGTTCACCTCGCCCTGGCTCCTGGCCCCCATGGAGGGCATCACCGAGCCGTGTTTTCGCGACCTGGTCCTGGCCCGCAACCCGCCCGGCGCCCTGGGCGGTGCTTTCACCGAATTCGTGCGCGTCGTCGACCTGGCCCTGCCGGCCTGGAAGCTCGCCGAGCATCTGGGCCCCAACCGCTTCGAGACGCCGGTCGGCTTGCAGCTGATGGGTTCCGATCTCAGTGCGCTTGCCGCCACCGCGCAGCGCGCCGTCGCGGCGGGTGCGCCGCTGATCGACCTGAACTTCGGCTGTCCGGCGAAGGGTGCGATCGCGGATTGCTCGGGCTCGGGCATCTTGCGCGACCCCGCGCGGCTCGAGCGCACGGTGCGCGCCGTCGCCGATGCTCTGCCCGGGTTCCCGGTGACGGCCAAGATCCGCGCCGGCTTCGACGACGACAGACTGCTCGAGGATCTCGCTCGCGCAGCCGAAGCCGGCGGCGCCGCGCTCTTGACCGTGCATTGCCGCACGCGCAAGGAAGCGTATTGCGAAGCCGTCGATTGGAGCCGTATCGCGCGCGCGGTGCGCGCCGTTTCGATCCCGGTCTGCGGCAACGGCAGCGTCATGAGACACGCCGATCTCGAGCGCATGCGCAGTGAAACCGGCGCGCGCTACGCCATGGTCGGCCGTGGAGCGCTGGCCGACCCCTGGGTCTTCAGCGGTTACGCCGCCACGCGCGCGCAGGCGAGTGGATTCCTGCTCGAGTACGCGCGCATGCTTCGCGACTCCCACGGCGCGAGACTCGCCGGCCGCGCCGCGCGCGTGAAGCAATTGCTGCGGTATTGGACTGCGGCGGATCTGCTCGGCCCCGAGCGCAATTCGTGGCTGCGCGAAGAGGACCCCGCGCGCTTGTTCGAACGCATCTGCGAAGCCGGCGGCCTCGATCCGCGCGCGGAACTCAGCGTGTCGGTGGCGTAGCGGCCCC
>JANMRV010000655.1:0-6680 GCA_031388685.1 Planctomycetota bacterium | reverse complement strand
CAGGCACAGCGATGCGGGGCAGTCTCCGAGCGGGCCTCAGACATGAACGGTGCCCTCGGCGCCGAGCAGCGCCCTGTGCTGTGCCAGGAGAGGTTCGACCACCTCGCCCAGAAACTCATCCACCTGCTCGGGAGCCCGGCCGACGTAGCGCCGCGGGTCGAGCAGGTGCTCGAACTTGGAGGCCACGCCGGCGAAAGCCGGATCGGCGGCCAATAGCTCGCGCAGGGTGTTCCGCCCGCCTTCCATCTTGATGATCCGCGCCGCCTCGCGGGAATGGACGCGGAGGGCTTCGTGGATCGCCTGGCGATCCCCGCCGGCTTTGACTGCCTCCATCATCAGGTGTTCCGAAGCGAGGAAGGGCAGCTCTTCCAGCAAGTTGCGTCGCACGACCTCGGGATAGACCACCAGGCCGGAAGCGACGTTCAGGTACAGGTTGAGCAGCGCGTCGGTCGCCAAGAACATCTCCGACATCGCGAGGCGCCGGTTCGCGCTGTCGTCGAGCGTGCGTTCCAGCCACTGGTTCGCGGCGGTGTGGGCGCTGTTGTCGAGCAGGCTGATCACGAAACGCGCCAGGGCACAGATGCGTTCGCTGCGCATCGGATTGCGCTTCCAGGGCATCGCCGACGAGCCGATCTGCTTGTCCTCGAAGGGCTCTTCGAGTTCGCGGCGATTGGCGAGCAGCCGCAAGTCGGTCGCGAACTTGTGGGCCGACTGCGCCACGCTGGAGAGCGCCTGGGCCACGCGGAAATCCATCTGGCGCGGATAGGTCTGGCCGGTGACGGCGAAACTCTGCTCGAAACCCATGGCCGCGGTCACGCGCCGGTCGAGTTCGCGCACCTTGGCGTGATCGCCGCCGAAAAGTTCGAGGAAGGAGGCCTGAGTCCCCGTGGCGCCCTTGGCGCCGCGGAAGCGAATGTGGCTCTCGGCGTGGCCGAGGTCCTCGAGGTCGTGCACGAGGTCCTGAATCCACAGGCAGGCGCGTTTCCCGACGGTCGTCGCCTGGGCGGGCTGGAAGTGCGTGAAACCGAGCGTGGGGAGCTCGCGGTGCTCGCGTGCGAAAGCGGCGAGTTTGGCGATCAGACTGACCAACTGCCGGCGCAGCAGGCGAATGCCCTCGCGAAACAGGATCAGGTCGGCGTTGTCGGTGACGTAGCACGAGGTCGCGCCCAGGTGAATGATTCCGCGCGCCTTGGGGCAAACGTCGCCAAAGGTGTGAACGTGCGCCATGACGTCGTGGCGCAGCTCGCGCTCGTGGCGCGCCGCGGCATCGAAGTCGATGTCGCGGGCATGGGCTTCGAGCTCCGCGATCTGTTCGGCGCTGACCGGCAGACCCAACTCGCGCTCGACCTTGGCCAGCGCGATCCACAGGGCACGCCAGGTTTCGATGCGGCGTTGGTCCGAAAATAGCGCTCGCATCTCGCGGCTCGAGTAGCGCGTCGAGAGCGGGCTCGTGTAGTTGTCGTGATCGTGGGACAAGGGCTTCTCCGCTGAGCGGCGCAGTGTATCGCGGGTGGTGCCTGGCACCCTCCCGAACTGTTGCCACCGTGGATTTCACAGCGCCGTTTCCGGTTCAGCTCGACGTGGCCGTTGCCATCACAGCGCCGTTGATCAGACGCGACAGTTTGGGAAGGTGCCTGGCACCGTACTGGCGCGTTCAACTCAAATAGTCATCCGCCAACGTCGCCACCACCCCCGCCAAGCAACACGCCGCAATCCCGATCACCAACCTTGCACGCGTCCCACGCTCGCTGGCAGACGCCACCCCCGCGTAAGCGCACATCCACACCACGCAAACAGCACCAGTCACATCAGTGATGACATCAGTCGCCGCCATGTGCCGGCCGGGCACTGTGCCCTGGTGCAGTTCGTCGAGAACACCGAGCACGAGGACGATGCCCAGCACGAGACCGGCGCTGGCGGGCCGAAGGACGGGCCATCCCTCGCGGCGGGGAAGGCCGAGCAGGATGCAAAGCGCGAGCAAACCGAACAGCAGCGAGTGTCCGGCATTCATCACCCAGTCCCCAGTGATCATGCCGGGGCGGCCGATGTCCTGCTGCGAACTGATCGTGAAAATGAACCCGTACCAGGCGGCAGCCAGGATCAGCCCCGAGGGCCGCGAGATCCGGCCCATGAGGCGCCCGAACGCGCGCACCGTCGACAGGGCCGCGCCGGGTTCAGGCAGCGGATTCGGATTTGGGTTCGTCACCGGATTGCGCGTTGCCGCACAGAAGTTTCGGCAAGTTGGGTCGCGAATCAGGAGCGTTTGATCGCTCGGATCATCAGCCCCTTCCCATCGGCACTGAGATCCACGGTCAATTCGTCCACCATGCTGAGCATCAAGAAGAATCCGCGCCCGCGTTCGTCGTCGAGGTCGGGCAATTCACCCGGCTTCAGATGGAGTCGCAACTCCTCGGGATTGCCGCCGCCCTGGTCGGAGACCTGGGCCGTCCAGCCCAAGCGTGAAGCCTCCAGCACCAGGTGCATCGTGACCGGCGTCTCGAGGTCCGCCTCCTCCATGGCGGCCTTGCCGCCGCCGTGGTCGACCGCGTTGGCCAGCAGCTCGGAGACCACCAGCACCAAAGTCTCCAGCGACTCGCCGCGCACGCCGGCCTCGCGCGCGAATTTGCGGGCGACCTGACGCGCCATGCGCACGGCACTGTGGGCCGCGGGCAGGAGCATCTCGAGCACTTCCGGGGGCTTGGGTTGCGTGGGCATGCTCAGGCCGGCCGCAGATAGAAGGAAAGGTCGAGAGCTGGAGCCGAATGCGTGAGCGCGCCGATCGAGATCCGGTCGACGCCGGTCTCGGCCACGGAGGCCACGCTGCGCTCGTTGATCCCACCGGAGGCCTCGATCTCGAGCGCGCGCGATCTGCCTCGCGCCCGCTCGCGCAGCATCGGAACGGCACGCGCCAGTTCGGTCAGCGGAAAATTGTCGAGCAGCACCACGTCGGCGTCTCCATCGACCGCGGCAAACGCCTCCGCGAGATCGCGAGCTTCGCTGGTGATGCGCACGGAACCGCCCAGATCGGCGCGCAGGCGGCGCAGCACATCGATCAATGCCGCCCCCGCAAGGTCGGCGTGGTTGTTTTTCACCATCGCCTCGTCGTAGAGACCGAAGCGATGGTTGAAGCCTCCCCCACAGCGCACGGCGTACTTTTCCAGCGCGCGCAGGTTCGGCGTAGTCTTGCGCGTGTCGAGCACGCGGGCGCGCCCCGCGCAAAGTTCCACATAGCGCGCCGTCAGGGTCGCGATGCCCGAAAGTCGCTGCACGAAGTTGAGCCCCGTGCGCTCGGCATAGAGCAGTCCGCGGGCCCGGCCGAGCACCGTCAGGAGTTCCTGTCCGGGCACGACCCGATCGCCGTCGCGCGCCAAAAACTCGATCCGCGAATTCGGGTCGCAATGCTCGATCGTCCGCGCGAACACCGGCAATCCGCTCAGCACGCCGGGTGCCTTGGCCACGAGTCGGCCGCGCGCCAGCGTCTGCTCTGGAATGGCGGAGTCCGAGCATAGATCCACGCGGCGACGGACCGTCGCGGCGACGGACGGGCCCGCTGCTGGAGAGCTCGAGTTCGCGCCGCTTTCCTTCAGCGACCAGGCCGGAGGAATTCCGTCTTCGTCCAGGGCCGAACTCACGACGGCGTCGATGGCCTCGCGCGGCAGGGCTTGCACCACGGCGCGACCCTGATCGGACGAAAGGAGGCCGTCGGAACGGCTCGAGGACGAGAGGCTCACGTGGGCGGCGCGCTGGCGGGGAAGTCGAGTGTACGCGAGCGTAGGGAGACCCTCTACCGCAACGCCTGCGAGACTTGGCGCCGGGTGCCGGGCTGGACGCTGTCCGGGCGCCCGTCGGCTGCAGCACGGGTTCGCCTTCCCCAGCATTTGTGGCGCTCTCGGAGGCCGACGAGCCTGGATCCTCCGTGAACAGAAGTTCCGGGGGCCAGGGCACAGAAACGCTGCGCTCCAGCTTCGCATCGCGCCAGGCGCGCAGGCGTGCCTCGGTCACCGGCCCGATCCCCGGCACTTCATCGGCCAGCAACGCGGGCCCTCGGCGGTCGTGCGACCAGCGAGCCGTCGCGATCGCAGTCGCCCGCCCCTCTCCGATCCCAGGCAGCAGTCGCAGTTCCCGCGCGTTCATGTTTGTGAGGTCGCGCACACCAGAAACAGCGGCGGAGGCTGCTCCATGACGAGCCGCGTCGGGTCCGAAGTGAACGCCCATCGGCGCCGGTGGGCGCAGGATGTCGGCCGAAAGAACGCCCAGGACGGCAAAGATCCAGGCCGGAACGGGTTCGCGCCTGCGCAAGCTCAGGATTTTCGCCTCAGCGCCAGGCGCGTCCTCGGCTTGCGCCTGAGGCGCGAGAGCGTCCGGAGTGTCCATCACTCTCACGACTCGCCTCGCGCGCTCAGACGGCCCGAAATCCAATTTTTTTTCGCGGACGGCTCGAAAGCTCAGTCGCGCGGCAGCACAGAACCGCAGGAGGCCGCGAGCGACCGGCCCAGTCCGTGGTGCGCGAGCGTCGCCAATTCCTCCGCAACCTGCCGCTGCAATTCGCGCAGGGCGATCGCCGCCGGACAATCGGGCGCCGCATGGATCACGCAGCGACGCTGGCCCACGCTCGTCACGACGCTGCGGTCCTCGGGCACAGAGCCCAGGTAGCGCAGCCCGCGGCCGAGAAAGCGTTGGCAAACGCTCTCGATGCGCTCCGCAGTGCGCGGACCTTCATTGGCATCCACGGTCCGATTGACGATCAGACCCGCGTGGGCGTCTCGACGGCGCGCGAGCAACACTTTCAGGAATGCATAGGCATCGGTCATCGCGGTCGGATCGCTGGTCGTGACGATGACGACCATGTCCGCGGCTGCCGCGAAAGCGATCGTCTGCTCAGAGATTCCAGCGGCGGAATCGACGATCAGCGCATCGTATTGCGCATCCAGCGCCTCGATTCCATGGGCAATGCGCGCGAGCTCCGCCGGCGTCAAGGAAGCCATTTGCGACACGCCACTGCCGCCGGCGAGCAGATCCAGCTTCGGCGCGCACGCCGTCAAAGCCTGGGCCGATGTCGCGCGCCCACGCACGACATCGACGAGCGTCAATTTCGGTTGCACGCTCTGCATCAGGTGTGCATTGCCGACGCCGAGGTCCGCATCGACGAGCAGCGTGCGGCCGTGTTCGGACCAAAGCGCGGCGAACGAAGCGCTGACGACGGACTTCCCCGTCCCGCCCTTGCCGCTCGCGACGCACACCGAAGGCGCGTGGGCGCTGTGCAACAGCACCGACTCGCGCATCAGCGACGAACCGGCCGACTGCACGGGGCGCAGCGGCTGGAAAATCCGCAGTGCTTGGTCCCAATTCATCGCAGAGGCGACTGGCTTCAGACGCAACGATCTCGGCGAGCGTTGCAACTGCGAAAAGCACGGCGAAAACGAACTCGTCGTCGCAGCAGTCTCCGAAGCATGCTCCCGAGGAGGCTTCGATCGTACGCTTGGGAAGCGCTTCGATCACGCCTCTCTGTCGCGAGCCGGCCGGTCAGCCGGATTGGCGGAAGGCGGCGATTTCTTCCGGAGTGAGCGTCATGCCCGCGTCGATGGCCGCGAACATGGCGGAATCTGACGCGGGTGTCATCGCCGTTCCGCCGAGCAAGCCCACATAGCGGCCGAGGACGTGGTCGACGAAAAGCTCGACATGGGCGGCGTCCGAAATCTCGCGCGGTTCGCCGGCCGGAGAGACCTGGCCCTCGAGCAAGCCCTCGATCTGCGAGATCGAGCACAGAGGCTCGTCGCCCAGACGCCAGGAAAGACTGTGATCGCCAGCCGTCGCCGACAGCCGCTCGTCGATCCGGCCGATGCGCTTGACCAAAAGGTCGCCGAGCGGCCGTTGGGACTGCGGAAGCGTGGCCAGGAATGCTTCCGGCCCGCGCGACTCCGGCGCTGCGTTTCGTCCGAAGCTGGGTGTCACGGGAACCAGATAGGCACGGTCGCCGCGCGCACTGGAGAGTTGGCGCAGCTCGAGGAGGCGCAGGCCGCCGGCGCCAAGGCCGCACAGCCGGGCGAGCAATTGCTCCGAGAAGGAATCGCAGATCAGCGCGACGAGCGGTGCGAGCGAGGCGCGCACGCGTGCGGACTGAAGGTGTTGACCGAAAACAGCTCGATTGCGCTCGAAAAAAACCAGGGCATCGAGCGCCAGGATCACCGCCGAGTCGCCGTTCCCATCGCAGCGCATTGCGAAAACGACCCGGCCCGAAGGGTCGAGGCCGACCCAGTCGATGCTGCGGCCTTCGCCGAGGTCGAGGTCGCTGTCGAGCCATTCAACGTCAGGAAAAGCGTCCTGCAGCGCGGCGACCCACAGCGGCGAAGACGCCCCTGAAGGCCCGCCAAGAGATCCCGGTCCGGCAGGCATGATCCCATTGAATGGGGCGAGCCGCGAAAGCGCCAGCCCATCGCAGGGTATTCGCTCAGCCGGGGAGCCTGGACAGAAGCCCGAGTCAGGGATCCCTGCGAGCACCTCAGGGAGTTCCATCCGTTGGGGTCGCCCGGAGCGCGGTGTGAAACGGGCAGCGTACGGCTACGCGCGCCCGCGCCGCGGCCCCTTGGTCCTTCGAACGCGGCCGCCCGCGGACGAAACTTGCAGCCCCTGGCTGCGGTCCAAGTGGGTCAGGGCCAACGCCAGCGCATCGGTCGCGTCCA
>JANMRV010000642.1:0-2123 GCA_031388685.1 Planctomycetota bacterium | reverse complement strand
CGAACAGATGCTCGCTCGCTTTCGTACGGCGCGAGATCGGATTGGAGCCAAGCTCGAGTCGCTCGTCGGCGACTTCGACTTGCGCTGATCAGGAGCACTCGAGCAAGCGCCGCCTGCAGCGTGCCGCGGGCGAGCAGAACTCGACTGAGGTCAGAGCGAACTGTTCGCGCCCGCGGGGGCCCTGCGCTGACGGCGGAGCTCGAGGTTCTTCTCGAAGATGTCGGCCATCAGCGCGCGCTTGGCCTCCGCGTCCTGTTCGCCGGCGCTGAGGCCCTGCACCGAGCGATAGACCGATTCGAGACCCTGCGGCTGCTGCGCCTGGGCACTGATGCGACGCAAGGCCTGCTCGGTGGTTTCGAGCGACTGCACGAGTTTCGCGACCCGCCGCTCGAGCAACTGCGTCTCTTGGTTGGCCCGGTCGCGGGCGGCCGCGAAGGCCGAGGCTCGCGCGGATTCCAAGGCTTCGAGCGTGCACGCGATCAGCTCGTGTTCGGTGCGCCTCTGATCCTGCGGCAGCGCTTCGGACCGCTCGAGGGCCTCGCGAATCCGTGCGGCAATCTGTTCGTTCTCGCGTTCTTCGAGTTCGATCCGACCGCGCGAGGCTTGCGTTTCGACGAATCCACGGCGAGCCGCCAGCTCTTCGCGAATGCGCGCAAGTTCTTCCTTCAGCGCGACACGTTGATCGCCGACTTGGCTACGTGTCCTGTCGATCTGGTCCTGTTGACCGACAATGCGATTGAACTCGTTCTGAGCCTTCGCGACGTACTCGCGCAGCTCCGTCTCGCTGACGCCGGCCGTGCGTCCCACCAGCGTGCGGTTGACGGCCTTCTCGATCATCCTCGAGACCATTTCGCGGCTCACGCGGCGCACGCGCGTCACGCCGGATGCAGCGAGCTGTTCGGGCGTCGTCGATTCGCCCATTTCGTGCAACGCACGCAGCAAGGCTTCGTTGAGTTCGGGCTTGTTGTCGGCCATGGCGCGACCTTCTATAGATGCACTGGAAGTCGAATTTCGTCAAGCGTCTAACGCGTCGTTTAGTCGCTTGGAGCCTGTGCGCCCCCGCAGCTGTGGAGCACTTGCATTCAGAGGGCCCAGGTGCCGGCGAGATCGTGCGAGGGCCCCTGCAGGCCGATGGCATAGCCACGCTGCAATTGAGTTCAACCGCCGCGGTCGACATGGAGACGACTTTGCGGCGGGCAGAGTGTCATTCGTCGCCGCGACTTGGCGTCCGACTGGATCAAGGAAAGGGCGTGCTCCACGATGGGAATCGCGCCGCATCCGAGCGTTTTGGTCAAACCGCGAGGGCATCGCGCAACAGGCGCACAGGATCGTCGCTCCAGCGGCTAGGCTTGCGACGCCGAACTTCCCGATGCTCTACACGCCACGCATTCCTTCGTTCCTGTCGCTGGTCGTTCTCGCTCTGGCCACGGGCTGTTCTTCCACGCCCAAGGATGTCGTCTCGCTCGAGGCGCGGGCTGATTCCGCGGCGGCACTCGAGGTGCTCGCAATCCTGTTCAGCGGCTACGTTGCCAGCGACGGATCGGACCCTTCCTCCCAGGCGAAGGGCGGAAGCACGACTCAATACGACTCGTTCGACAGCGACACGTTTTTTCGTAGCGTCGGCTGGCGGGCTTCCATCAACACGTCCGTTGTCGACATCGTCGGTGGGATGGACAGGCACTGGTACCACGACCAGTCGGTTCCCGAATCGAGTCTCGGATTGCGAAAGCGCTTCTCCGGTTCCGAGCCAGGCGCCGCCTACGTCGAGTTGCTTGTGCGGCACGGCAACGACCTCGACACCACTTCGGGGCCGCAGGACTACGACGGTTTCGCGATCGGCTTTGGGGGCATGGCTCCGATCAGCGAGCATTGGTTCGTGGATCTATGTCTCGTGTACGAGCGAACACTGGATCCGGTGCATGTCGAAGGCGACGACAATTATCTGAGCGACCTCCTGTTTCGCTTCGGGATCGGGTTTTCGCTCTGAGGGAACCGTGTGTCGAGTCAGGCTCGATCACGACGCCTTGCGGACCGATTCCAGCCAGCGACTCCGCTCACAACCCGCCGAGGCGTTTGGCGAGGTGGTGCAGATTGCTGCGGTGCATGCCGAGCGCGCGCGCCGC
>JANMRV010000630.1:0-1669 GCA_031388685.1 Planctomycetota bacterium | reverse complement strand
GCGACGATGTTCTCACCGAGCTGCGCCTCAGCGGCGATCTTTTCCACGCTGGCCTTCGAGTCGCCGAGACGATTCTTGGCGTCGTTGACGTGCTTGAGCGCCTTCTGCAAGTAGACCGGCACGCGCACGGTATTCGTAAAGTTGTAGAGGTAGCTGCGGAACGCCTGGTTGAGCCAGTGCACCGCATAGGTCCTGAACAGGAGCCCACGGCGCCAGTCGAAGCCGTCGACCGCGCGGAACAACGCCGCCGAACCTTCCTGGATCAGGTCGCTCTGGCTGGCGGTCGTGTGCGAGTAACGCTCGACGTTGATCAACACCAGGTACAGGTTGCGCTCGACCATCTCGGTGCGCAGCGTGTGCAGTTCGAGCCAGCGCCGGCACAGATCGGCCGGGAGCTTGCAGTTCGTGGCGTAGGCGCCGACGAATCCGCCGGTCCCCGCGCTGACACCCTCGACCACGCCGGAAGGCGGTAGCCCCGCGGCCTTGCGACCGTTCTCGAAGCGGATCCGTGCGAATTCGATGCGGCGAGCCAGGCGAGCCTCGGCCTCGCGGTCGAGGATGATCATGGAGTCAACCTCGCTGCGGAACTGTTGAGTCAACGTCACGCGAGCAGAAGTCTTCAGAGTGCTGACCGGCTTGCGCCAGCTCAGCGGATCCGTGACCTCGAGTCCGGTGGCGGTCCGATCGAGTTCGCCGGCCAGGGTAAGGCAACCCGCCGCGAAGGCTTCGGGCGCGCTGGCGAAGGCGTTCAGGCGCTCGTCCAGTTCCTGGTGAGTGATGATTTTCGGTGCCATGGCTTGCTCGGTTTCCTTCTTGTTACGTGCACTGCGTCGTTTCGTGCCCACGACTGCTTGTCCCCTGCTTCTGCGAGGTGATTCGCGCCGCGCAGCCGAGTGGACTCCTGCTTTCCGAATTTCCGATCCACCCGCCGCCTGCTCGGGGGCGGGGGCCTGCGGCCGCTTCGCCTCCTGTTCACCGCCCCTGCTCTGATTTCGTCTCATATGCATTACCCTTGCGTGAGAGTACGAGTTGACTGCCGACTCGTGAGCTTCTGTCCGCGAAACCTGGTCCAACAGGCTTTCAACCGGCCTATCAATGCCCTAACTCCTTTCTAAGCAATACGTTCTGTTGCCCAGGAACTGTTCGTAGGGGACTCTGCTGAACTGCCGATCTGGCATCGCCCCTGCACACTGACTACTACGCACGACAGAACGGCAGCGCCCATGACGGCTTGTCAATTCTTCCCCCCCCACCCTATGGGAATGCCAGATTCCGCTCCGAAACCGCCCCTCGCGACGGGTTCAAGCGCTGAGTCGGCCCCAGTAACGACAGCGAGCCGCGCCCCCTTGGTGGGAGCACGGCTCGCGCGGGCTGCATGACGCCGCCGTCAGCTCTTCGCCGAAGTGGTGGAGGCCGTCTTCACGACACCGTTCTTGTACGTGGCCTGGCTCTCGGTCGGGATGTAAGCGGCCAAATGCTCGAGATCGAGCGCCTCGCGGATCATGTGGCGCGCGATGACCATGCGCTGGACCTGATTGGTGCCTTCGTAGATCTGCAGGATCTTGGCGTCGCGGAAGTACTTCGCGATCGGGTAATCCTCCATGAAGCCGTAGCCGCCGAAGACCTGCACCGCGTCGGTGGCGACTTCCATGGCCACGTCGGTAGCCAT
>JANMRV010000628.1:0-3327 GCA_031388685.1 Planctomycetota bacterium | reverse complement strand
CGTCTCGAGCGGGCTGAGCTTCTTCGAAGGGCCGCCCATCTTCAGGTCGAGAGTGCCCGCGACGAACAACGCTGCGTCGCGAATCTGCTCCGCGGTCAGACGACGATCGTTCGCGCGCCAGTACCAACGATTCGCCGGATCCACGGCGAAAGCTGCGTCGGAGTTCGCGTCGGACTGTTGATACGTCGCGGTCAACAGAATCGCGCGGTGCAGTTTCTTCAGCGACATGCCGTTCGCGACGAACAGCGAAGCGAGGTGCTCGAGCAACTCCGGATTCGTCGGCCGCTCGCCGACCCTGCCGAAATCGCTCGGCGTGTCGACGATGCCCGTTCCGAAGTGCCCCTTCCAGACGCGATTGGCGATCACGCGCGCTGTGATCGGATGCGCCACGATCGCCTCGGCGAGTTCGAGCCGGCCGCTGCCCTTGGTGAAAGCCACGGGCTCTGCGGCGCACAACAACGCCGGGAAGTGCGACGCGACTTCGTTTCCCAGACGGAACGGACTGCCACGCAGGTGCACGCGTATCGGCGTCGGCGCCTCGACGTCCGCAACACCGTGCACATAGGGATACTTGGGCCCAAGTTCCTTCCGCAGCTTCTTGATATCGGCGCGCAGCGCCTCGAGGTAGCGACGTCGATCGGCGCCGAGCTGACGCTCGAGTCCGTACCCGTTGAACTCGAAAACGCCGGGCTTTCCTGAGTCGTATTCGCCCTGCGCGATATCCTGCTCGCTGTCGAGGTCGTGGTCGAAAAGGTCGACCCACAGGCTGTTCTTTTCACCCGTCAGACTCTTGAGTTCGAGCCCGCAGCCCGGGCAGAAGTCATCGTTGGTGATGAATTCGTGGGGCAGATTCGCCTTCTTTTTCTTCTTCGTGCCCGGCAACGCCTTGGCGCGAATGATGTCGTTCTCTTCGTCGACCTCGATGTGCTCGAACATCACGGCGAGCACCTGCTCCTGGAATTCATCGGCCAGCTTGGCGGCTTCTTCCTTTTTCCCGCCGCTCGCGATCATCGCCTGCCACTTCTCCAGGTTTTTGTAGTGCTTGGGTGGCTTGACCAGGAACGCGAGCCAGCGATCGAACAATTCGTAGTCGAGTTTTTCGTCCGACGCGACGATGGCCTTGTCCTTCTTCGGCTCGCCGAGCACGCGCCAGGCGGCT
The DNA here is from genome assembly GCA_031388685.1 of Planctomycetota bacterium. GTDB lineage: Bacteria > Planctomycetota > UBA1135 > UBA1135 > JADJQU01. The sequence continues at coordinate 2,168 of JANMRV010000628.1, read as the reverse complement.
TTCATGTACTGCGCCGACTGCAGAGCCAGCGTCTGCGAAAGTTGCTTGCCCTCGGTGCGCTTGAATTCGCCGAGCAGCTTCTCCTTGTTCTCGATGCGCTTGTCGGCCGCTTTCCATTCATCGACGACCGACTGCGGCACCAGCGGAGATTCATGGTAGATCGTGTTCTTGAACACACCCGCAAGCCCGTAGTAGTCCTCGGCCGAAATTGCGTCGTACTTGTGATCGTGGCAGCGCGCGCAGGCCGCCGTCAGGCCGAGAAAACCGCGCGAAACCGCGTCGACGCGATCATGGCGTTCGTCGGCGCGCGTGATTTCGACCGAGCCGTTGTCGTAGAGCCACGGCCCAAGACCGAGAAAGCCAAGTCCGGCAAGCAACGCGGGCCGCTGGGTTTCCTCGAGCTGATCGGCCGCGAGCTGCGCCTTGACGAACGAGTCGTAGGGCATGTCGTCGTTCAGCGCCTGCACGACCCAGTCGCGGTAGAGATAGGCGTGCGGGTACGGGTTGTAGCCGCGACCCTTCGGATCGAGACTGCGGCAGTCGTCCTCGCCGTAGCGCGCCACATCGAGCCACCAGCGCCCCCACGCTTCGCCGTAGTGCGGCGAGGCGAGCAGGCGGTCGACGACCTTGGCGAAGGCGTCGGCGGAAGTGTCGGCGACGAAGGCCGCGACCTCTTCGGGCGTCGGCGGCAGGCCGGTCAGGTCCAGCGTGGCGCGCCGGATCAACGTGGGACGCGACGCCGGCGCGGCGGGCGCAAGCTTCTCAAGTTCCAGCTTCGCGAGCACGAAGCGATCGATGTCGCTCGAAGGCCAAGCAGCGTTCGCGACCTTGGGCGGCTTTGGATTGGCGAGCGGCTGCAGCGACCAGAACGAACGCTGATCCTCGACGCTGTGCAAACCCTGCGCGGATCCCTTCGGCTTCTCGTCCGGCCAATAGGCCCCGCTCTGCACCCATTGCGCGAGAGCTTCGATCTCGTGATCGGGCAGCTTGGCGCGCTTCTTCGGCATCTTGAGCTTTTCGTGCGTGTGCCGAATCACCTGGATCATCAGGCTCGCGTTTGCATCGCCGATCACGATCGCTGGACCGGAATCGCCGCCCTTCATGAGGTTCTCGCGCGTGTCCAAGCGCAAGCCGCCATCGGCGTCGTCGGCGTGGCACTCCTCGCAGCGATTCACCAGGATCGGCCGCACCTTGGCCTCGAAGGCGACGGCGAGCGGGTCCTGCGCGGGATCCTGTGCGGCGAAAAGTGGTCCGGAAAGGCAGAACGCCAAAAGCGCGAGATGGAGCTGATGCACTTGAATGGAGATTGGGGGACGAGCCACGCCGTCTAAGCCCGATGGTCAGAGCCCAGATCCGCGCGTAGAGTCTAGCGTTACGATGAAAACCCTCTCTGTCGCCTGGATTCTGCTCGGCTTTGGCCTCTCCTGCATCGCCGCCCAAAGTCCCGCGCGCCCCAAGAAGCCCGGCGTGACGACGCCCAACGTGCGAATCCCCATCGAAAAGCTGGTGCCCGACGCGATCTTCGAGGTCGGCGGCAATCCCGACTGGCTTGCCATCGACGAGCATGCCTGGGTTTCGAATGCACCCAATGGAACCGTGAGCCGGTTCGATCCCAAAGCCAACGTCGTCGCGGCGACCATCGCGGTCGGCAAGGAACCCGGCTGCGGACTTGCCGCGGGCTTCGGCAGCCTGTGGGTACCCAATTGTGGCGACGGAACGGTCTCCAGGATCGACCTGAAGAGCGGCGCGGTCACGGCGACCTTTCCGATGAAGACCGCCGATTCCGAAGGCGGCATCGCCACCGGAGCAGGCAGTGTGTGGTTGATCACCGATGAGCGCAGCACGCTCGCGCGGATCGATCCTGCGAACAACAAGGTCGTCGCCGAGATCCGTGTTGCCCCGGGTTCTTACGCCGTCGCCTTCGGTGAGAACACGGTGTTCGTGACGAGCAGCAAGGAAAGCCTCGTGACGCGCATCGATCCGTTGACTAATTTGATCGTCGAGACCATCAAGGTCGGACCGTCGCCGCGTTTCCTCGCGGTCGGCGAAGGTTCGGTGTGGACGCTCAATCAGGGCGACGGTTCGATCTCGCGCGTGGACCTGAAGACGAACAAAGTGGTGGCTACGATCGAAGCGGGAATTCCAGGCGGCGGCGGCGAAATCGCGGT
>JANMRV010000614.1:0-14839 GCA_031388685.1 Planctomycetota bacterium | reverse complement strand
ACTCAAGCCGCTCTCGAACATCTTCCTGCGGATGATCAAGTCGCTGATCGTCCCACTGCTGTTCAGCACGCTGGTCATCGGCATCGCCGGTCACGGCGACGACATGAAGAAGGTCGGCAAGCTCGCGCTGCGCTCGATCGTCTACTTCGAAGTCGTCACGACCCTGGCGCTGGCGGTGGGTCTGATCGCCGTCAACTGGATCAGGCCCGGGGAAGGCATCACGCTCGAGGGCGCTTCGGCCGAAGCCGGTCTGCAATTCGCCCAGAAGAAAGTCACGCTGGGCGGCGTGCTGGAACACACCGTGCCGCAGAGCTTCTTCGAAGCCGCGGCAGCCAACGAAGTACTGCAGGTCGTCTTTTTCGCCATCCTGTTCGCAGTGGCACTGGCGCGCGTGAAGGGCGAGCCGAAACGGATCATGCTCGCCGTGCTCGAGAGCCTGTCCGAAGTGATGTTCAAGTTCGTCGGCATCGTGATGGCCTTCGCGCCCTTCGGCATCGGCGCGGCGATCGCGGTCACCGTTTCCAGCAGTGGCCTGGGCGTGCTCAAGAACCTCGGGCTCCTGGTCCTGACGCTCTACGGCGCGCTGATCGTTTTCGTGCTGCTCGTGCTCGTTCCGATCGCGCTGCTGTTCAAGGTCCCGCTGCGTCAGTTCCTCGTCGCGGTCAAGCAGCCGGCGTTGATCGCCTTTTCGACCGCGTCCTCCGAGGCCGCGCTGCCGCAGGCCATGCAGGCGATGGAGAAGTTCGGCGTCCCGCGCCGCATCGTCGCCTTCGTGATGCCGACGGGCTATTCGTTCAACCTCGACGGCAGCACGCTGTATCTCGCGCTCGCCTCGATTTTCGTGGCGCAGGCGGCGGGCATCGACATGCCGCTGTCCCAGCAGCTCATCATGATGTTGACGCTGATGCTGACGAGCAAAGGCGTGGCTGCCGTGCCGCGTGCTTCGCTGGTGATCCTCTCCGGCGCATTGGCTTCGTTCGGGTTGCCGCTGCAGGGCGTGGCGGTGATCCTGGGCGTCGATGCGTTGATGGACATGGCGCGCACTTCGGTCAACCTGGTCGGCAACTGCCTGGCCACCGCGGTGATGGCGCGCTGGGAAGGGGAGTTCCGGCGCGAGGATCTGCACGTCGTCGACGAACTGGCCGGAGACGTGTTGCGCGTGCCCGACGCGCACCCCGACGCGCGCATCGAATAGGGCTTTGCACTCAAGCGTGCCCTGAGGGTTCGCTGCGCTGCTTTGCGGGGTGGGTGAGCGATGAGAGTACCCCGACGATCAAAGTGATCGAGGTTCCGATCAGGACGTACCAGGGCCAGGCCACGCGCGCGAAGGGACCCAGCGCTTGCGCGAGCGCGGGATAGGCGGAAGAGAGCTGGTTTGCGAAGACGACGAAGACCATGGCGACGATGCCGACGCCAAGCCCTGTGAGCGCATCGCGCTGCGCGGCGCGCGGCCAGAAATTGCCGAGGAAGAAAGTGCCGAGCAGTCCGCCATAGGTGAACGAGGCGATTCCGAGAGCCAGCACGACGACTGGAGTGCCCTGCTGCTTGAAGAGCAGCGCGCCGCCGGTGAGTGCCACGCCCCAGGCCAGTGCGAAAAGCTTGCCCGCGCGCAACGTGCGCGCTCCGTCGGCCGGGTGGCCCGTCAACGGCAGGTAGATGTCGTGCGTGGTCGCCGCGGCGAGCGAGTTGATTGCGGCGGAGTGCGTGCTCATGGTCGCGGCGACGATCGCCGCGATCAGCAGTCCGACCAGCCCGCTCGGCATCTCTTCCACGATGAAGGTCGGGAAGACCGCATCGGGTGTGGCGAAGCCCTTGCCCTGGTAGTGCACGAACAAGCCGATGCCTAGGAATAGAAACAGCGCGAACTGGCAGGCGACCACGATGCCGCTGCCGATGACGGCCCGTTGCGCATCCTTGAGACAGCGCGCGGACAGGAGGCGTTGAACGATCAGCTGATCGGCGCCGTGCGAGGCCATGGCGAGGAAGGCGCCGCCGATCAAGCCCGCGAAGATCGTGTGCGCGCGGTCGAGGCCGGCGTACGAGTCGAAGAATTGCAACTTCCCCTGGGCACCCGCCGACGAAAGGATCGCGCTCCAGCCTCCGTCGATGGACCTGCCGAGCAGCAGCAGCGCGGAAAGGCCTCCGAAGATGTAGACGCAGGCCTGGACGAGCTCGGTCCAGACCACCGCGCGCATGCCGCCGCGCCAGGTGTACACGATCGTCAGCGCGCCCAAGATCACGATGGCCGCTGGCATCACGGCCGAACTGGGCACCCGCTCGCCGAGGATCAGGGCAACCGGGATCGCCGTTGCGAACACACGGACGGAGTCGGCGGCGGCGCGCGTCAGCATGAAGACGATCGAGGTCACGCGGCGCGTGGCGATCCCGAAGCGCTGCTCCAAGAGCGCATACGCGCTGACGATTTCGCCCTGGAAGTAACCTGGCAGAAGTACATAGGCCACGACGATCCGACCGAGGATGTAGCCCGCCGCGACTTGCAGAAATCCGAGGTTGCCGACGTAGGCAAGACCGGGGATCGAGATGAACGTGAGCGCGCTGGTCTCCGTCGCGACGATCGAGAACATGACCGCCCACCAGGGAATCGTGCGCGCGGCGACGAAGTAGTCCTTGGCGTCTTTCTGCCGGCGGCCGACCCACAGACCCAGGAGCGTGGTGCCGACCAGATAGGCGACCAACACCGTCGCGTCGAGAAGTGTGAATCGTGCACTCATTGCGGCTCCTGCGCCGAGTCTGCCTGTCGGGATCCCGCGATCTGAACCTCGCTCCGGAGCAACTCGTCTGGCATCGTACACACGGACCGGACCCGCATGGACCAACTGAGAAGTGCTCTTGGCGTGTTGCTCATCATGGGGATCGCGTTTGCGATCTGCCCTGGCGACAAGCGTCGGCATGTGAACTGGCGCACGATCGGAGTCGGACTCGGGCTGCTGGTCCTCGCGGCCGTGATCGTGCTCAAGACGCCGGCCAGGAACCTCTTCGTCTGGGCGAACACGGGCATCGACCGGCTGATCGGCTTCGCGGACCACGGCGCCGAGTTCGTTTTCGGATCCCTGGCGCAGCCTGGGCAGCCCGCCGGCTTCATCTTCGCGTTCAAGATTTTGCCGACGATCCTGTTCTTCGCCGCTTTGACGTCGCTGCTCTACTACCTGCGCGTCATGCCGTTCATCGTGCGCTGGATGGGGCGCTTCCTCTCGCGCGCGCTCGGCACGAGCGGTGCCGAAAGTTTTTCGACAGTCGCCGACATTTTCGTCGGCCAGACCGAAGCGCCGCTGGTGATCAAGCCCTACATCGCGCTGCTGACGATGAGCGAGCTGAATGCCTGCATGGTCGCCGGCTTTGCGACGACGGCCGGCGGCGTGCTCGCGGCCTACGTCGTCATGCTCCAGGACCACGTACCGGGCATCGGTGGTCACCTGATCGCCTGCAGCGTCATGTGCGCGCCGGCGTCGCTGATCATCGCGAAGCTCGTGCTGCCTGAGACCGAAGCGCAGAAAACGGCCGGCGCGTCGCAGATTGAAATACCGCAGAGCTCCGAGAACCTGCTCGGCGCCCTGGCGGCGGGCACGAGCGACGGCGCGCGACTAGCCGTGAACGTCGGTGCCATGCTGATCGTCTTCGTCGCCCTGACGTGGATGCTCGACGCCGGCATCGGCTGGCTCAGCGCACTGGCGCTGGACAACCCGCTGAGCCTGGAACAGATCCTGGGCTGGGTCTTCTCGCCCCTGGCTTGGGCGATCGGCGTGCCCATGGAGGACGTGCACAAAGTCGGCGGCCTGCTCGGCAGCAAGACGGTGTTCACGGAGCTCTACGCCTACACGCACATGAGCGAAATGCTCCAGGCCGATCCGCAGTGGCTGAGCGAGCGCGGCCGGCTGCTCACGTCCTATGCCTTGTGCGGGTTTGCGAACCTGGCCAGCATCGGTATCCAGATCGGCGGCTACAGCGCCCTGGCCCCACAGCGGCGTTCGGATCTCGCCAAGCTCGCCTTCCGCGCGATGATCGCAGGCCTGCTTGCGACCTGCCTGGTGGCCTGCGTCACCGGCATATTTCTGTAGCCGGCGCGCGATTCCTTGGACCGGTGCGAGCGCGCGGCCTCGCCGGTAACTAGGATGCCCGGCCTTAAGTCCGCCGGACCGGACCTGGAACCAGCAGAGTGGCCACCATCGACTCCCCCAAACTGAAGATCGGCATCCCCAAAGAGGTCCATCCCGGCGAACGACGCGTGGCCGCCGTGCCCGCGACCGTCACGAAGCTGCTGAAGCTTGGCGTCGAGGTGCTCATCGAAAGCGGCGCCGGCGAAGCGGCCAGCTTCCACGATCAGTCCTTCGCAGAAGCGGGCGCGCGCATCGTCGCCGACGCCGCGGCGCTGTGGGCCGAAGCGGATCTGATCTTGAAGGTGCGCGCTCCGGAGTTGAACCCCAAGTCGGGCCGCCACGAGGCGGACATGCTGCGCGAGGGTGGGCGCCTGATCTCCTTCATCTGGCCCGGCCAGAACGCGCCGCTGGTTCAACAGCTTGCCGCGCGCAAGTCGACCGTGCTCGCGATGGACGCCGTGCCGCGCATCACGCGCGCGCAGAAGCTCGACGCGCTCTCGGCCATGGCGAACATCGCCGGGTACAAGGCCGTACTCGAGGGCGCGAACCGCTATGGCCGCATGCTCGGCGGCCAAATTACCGCTGCGGGACGTATGCGTCCGGCCAACGTGCTGATCGTCGGCGCCGGAGTCGCGGGCCTGGCGGCGATCGCCGCGGCGCGCGCGCTCGGCGCCGTGGTCAAAGCCTTCGACACGCGCGAGGCGGTTCGCGAGCAGATCGAAAGCCTCGGCGGCCAGTTCCTGAAGTTCGAATTCGAGGAGCACGGCGAGGGCGAAGGCGGCTACGCCAAGCAGATGTCCGACGCCTACCTCGCGGCGGAACAAGCGTTCCTGACCAAGCACTGCAAGGACGCCGACATCGTCATCACGACCGCGCTGATCCCGGGCAAGACCGCGCCGCAACTCATCACCGCGGGCGCGGTGGTCGAGATGCACCCAGGTTCCGTGATCGTCGACCTCGCGGCGGAGCAAGGCGGCAACTGCGCCTTCACGGTGCGCGATCAGATCGTCGAGAAGTACGGCGTCACGATCGTCGGCCTGACCGACCTGACCAGCCGCATGGCGACGCAGGCGAGCGAGTTGTATTCGACCAACGTTTACAACGTGCTCGAAGAACTCGTCAAGGAGGGGCGCTTCGTGCTCAACCTCGAAGACGAGGTCCAGCGCGGCATGCTCGTGCTGCACGAGGGCAAGAGCATGTGGCCGCCGCCGAAGTCGGAGGTGCGCGCTGCGGCGCCGCAGCCGCCCAAGCCCGTGCCCAGTGCCTCGAAAGGGCCGCCGAAGAAGATCGCCTCGCCCTGGCCGGCGCGTCTGGGACTCGTGGCGCTCGCAGGCTTGCTCGCGCTCGTCGGCGTGAGCGCGCCTGCGCAGGTCCTTCCGCACATCACCGTCCTGCTGCTCGCGGTGGTGGTCGGCTGGCACGTCATCTGGAACGTGACTCCGGCGCTGCACACTCCGTTGATGAGCGTGACGAACGCGATTTCCGGGATCATCGTGATCGGCGGGATGTTGCTCGCGGTCGGACCGACGCTCGGCATTCCGCAAGCGCTCGGCGCGATCGCCGTCCTGGTCGCCGCGATCAACGTGGCCGGCGGTTTCCTGGTCACGCATCGCATGTTGAAGATGTTCCGGAAGTAGCCGCGCGCCATGACGATCACTTTCGCCAACGCCACCTACGTCCTCGCGAGCCTGCTTTTCATCCTGAGCCTCAAGGGGCTCAGTCAGCCTTCCAGCGCGCGGCGCGGGAACCTGATGGGCGCGGTCGGGATGCTGCTCGCCATCGTCGTGACCGGCGCGCTGGTTGTTTCGCAGGACACTTTCGGCCAAGGACCGGCGGCAACCTCGACCTACGGGCTGCTGGCTGCCGCGATCCTGATCGGTTGCCTGATCGGTGCCGTGCTTGCCGCGCGGGTCGCGATGACCCAGATGCCTGAGCTTGTCGCGATGCTGCACAGCTTCGTCGGCCTGGCCGCCGTGCTCGTCGGCATCGCGACGCAGATGAAGGGACCCGACGATGCCTCAGCCGGCCTGACGCACGTCTTCGAGATCTTCATCGGCGTCTTCGTTGGCGCGATCACGTTCACGGGATCGGTCGTGGCTTTCCTGAAGCTGCGCGGTTCGCTGAGCGGCAGACCGCTGCTCCTGCCGGCCCGGCACTTCCTGAACCTGGCGCTGGTCGGCGGCTGCATTGCGGCGGCCGTCATCGGCATCCCCGCCGAGCCCGCCACCGCACTGAATTGCCTGCTCGTCGCGACGGTGCTCGCCAGTCTGCTCGGCGCGCACCTTGTCGCCGCGATCGGCGGTGGCGACATGCCGGTCGTCGTCTCGATGCTTAATAGCTACTCGGGCTGGGCCGCGGCCGCAGCGGGCTTCATGCTCTCGAACGATCTCTTGATCGTCACCGGTGCCCTGGTCGGGGCCTCGGGTGCGATCCTGAGTTACGTGATGTGCGAGGCGATGAACCGTTCCATCTGGAATGTGATCTTCGGCGGCTTCGGCACCGAAGGCGGCAAGCCCGCCGTGGCAGCGGCGGGGGCGGTCGGCCCGGTTCGCGAGACGAACGTCGCCGAGGTCGGCGACCTGCTGCTGAACGCCAAGCACGTGATTTTCGTCCCGGGCTACGGCATGGCGGTCGCCCAGGCCCAGCACGTGGTCAAGGAGATCACCGAGCAGCTCCAGAAGCGCGGCGTCACCGTGCACTACGCGATCCATCCCGTGGCGGGCCGCCTGCCCGGTCACATGAACGTGCTGCTCGCCGAGGCCGGCGTCTCCTACGAAATCGTCAAGGAAATGGAGGAGATCAACCCGGACTTTCCCAAGACGGACGTCGCTGTGATCATCGGGGCCAACGACATCGTCAACCCCAGCGCTCTCGACGACGCTTCCAGCCCGATCTACGGAATGCCGGTGCTCGAGGTCTGGAAAGCTAGCCGGGTTGTCATGCTCAAGCGTTCGATGAACGCCGGCTACGCGGGTGTCGACAACCCGCTTTGCTACCGCGAGAACACGCTGATGCTGTTCGGCGACGCGAAACAGAGCGTTTCGGCGCTGCTCTCGTCGGTTCAGGCACGGGCCTGATTCAGGGCCACCTCGCGGCCCGATTTCGGGCCGCTCGCCGGACCTTCTGACAGCTTGGCTTCACCTAGGGGCATATTCCCGGGGACGGTCGGCGCAACTTGCAATCCTCGTACCTCGCGCCCGGCTTGGCTCCCTGAATCGCCGGTAGTCTGACCAGGAGTGGGGTGCTAGGCTGTATGGTGCCCAGCGCATGCAAACTTCGCCCCAAACTGTTTCGCTGCAGGCCCAAACTTCAGCGTCTCCCTCGGCGCCGCCCTTTGCTGCCTGATGACGGGTTGTGGTCCGACCCGTCCGCACGGATCCGCACCTTTCGAAGCCATCGTCTCCTCGCATTCTCCGTCGCCTACATCACGCACTGAAAGCCCCCGGAATCCCCCATGGCCGTGAACCCCGAACCCGAAGTTGAAGGCGAACCGGAAGCTGAAGCTCTGGTCTCGCAGAACTTCATTCGCAAGTGCTTCCAGAACTCGCCCTGGCTGACGATTTCGGTCCTGGTGCACGTGCTGCTGATCACGCTGCTCGCGATTGCGCGGCCTGGTCGTGAGGTGCCGATCCAGAACATCCCGATCTCGATGGCCTCTTCGATGAACCTGCCGCCGCCCGTCGAGGTCACGCCGCCGGTTCCCGATCGACAGGTCCCGCCGGACGAGCAAGAGGGTCCGGTCAACCTCGACCCCGACTACATCCCTGAAGCCATCGCGGGTCGCATCACGGAAGCCACCGAAGAAGTCGACTGGAGCAAAGAGGCCGGCGAGTTCAATCCCGACCCTGACGCGACCTGGGACAAGCCCAGCGGTGCGACCGGCGGCACGGCGATCGGCGCCGGCAAGGAAGGACACTTCGGTTCCGTTTCTCCGTTCAGCTCCCGTCGCCTGGGCGGCGGCGGTCGTGGCGGTGGCGGCGGTGGTCAAGGCGGCGGCGGCGGTCGCGGCGGCTACAAGACCGAGGACGCGGTCAACAACGCGCTCAAGTGGCTGCGCAATCACCAGTCGCCTGATGGACATTGGGACTCCGCGGGTTTTTCGGCGCAGTGCAAAGGCACACCCTGCGACGGTCCGGGCTCGTCGGCTCACGACATCGGGGTCACCGGCCTGGCGCTCTTGTGTTTCCTCGGCGCGGGTCAGACGCACCAGGAAGGCTACTACCGTGAAACCGTCAAGAACGGCCTGAAGTACCTGCGCAGCCAGCAGGACGAAGACGGTTGCATCGGCCAGCGCATCGGTCAGCACTTCATGTACGACCACGCCTGCGCCGCGCTCGCGATGGCCGAGGCTTACGGCATGACGGGCGAACGACAGTTCAAGGAACCCGCGCAGAAGGGCATCACCTTCATCTTGCGCGCGCAGAATCCGTACTCGGCTTGGCGCTACGCCTTCCCCCCGGACGGCGACAACGACACGTCGATGACGGGCTGGATGATCATGGCGCTGAAGTCGGCGAAGATGTCGGGCCTCAAGATCGACGAGGAGTCCTTCAAGAGCGCGATGAATTTCATCACGGAGATGACCGATGAAGCGACCGGCCGCACGGGCTACACCGAGCGCGGCAGCGCGCCGTCGCGCCTGAACGAATTGATGCAACTCTTCCCCGCGGAGAAGAGCGAAGCGCTGACGGCCGTCGGCATGCTCGTGCGCATCTTCTCGGATCGCGAAGCCGACAAGGATCCGATGATCGACAAGGGCGCCGACCTGCTCGCGGCCAGGGTGCCGGTCTGGGAGGTTGGCACGGGCGACATCGACTTCTACTACTGGTACTACGGTTCGCTCTCGATGTTCCAGGTCGGCGGGACGCGCTGGGACAAGTGGAACGCGGCGCTGAAAACGGCCTGCCTCGACCACCAGCGCAACAAGGCTGAAGAATGCTTGCTGGGATCCTGGGACGCGATCGATCCCTGGTCCGGAGCCGGCGGCCGCGTCTATTCGACGGCGGTGAATTGCCTCAGCATGGAAGTCTATTACCGCTACGACAAGGTCTTCGGCCTCCCTAAGAAGGAAGCCAAGAAGCCTGAGAAGCCGAAGTAGCGAGTTTCGCGAACGCTTGGCGCCGCGTCGGGCACAAGGCTCGGCGCGCGCTCATTTAAGCTCCAATGCCTCGAACCAGGTCCGACGCTCAGGCCTCTGAGACGATCGCAATCTCGTCGAGGAAGATGGCGCCGAGTTCCTCGGCCTTGCGATCGCCGACGCCTTTGACCTGGCGGAATTCCGCGGCGGTCTTCGGTCGACGGGCCGCCAACTCGGCCAGCGTGCGATCGTTGAAGATCAAGTACGGCGGCACGCCCTTTTCCTGGGCCAATCGACGGCGCAGCGCGCGCAGGCGTTCGAACAGTTGCGTCTCGAGCGCGCCGGCTTCGGTCGAAAGACCCGCGACTGCCGCGACACTCTGCTTGGTCTTCGAAGCCTTGGACAATTTCGGCAGCGCGAACAGCGCCACGTTGCGCTCGCCGCGCATGACTTCGACGCCGGTCTGCGAGAGGAAAAGCGTCGGGTACTCGCCGTTCGCCACGCGCAAGTGTTCGAGCGCGACCAGCTGATCGATCCAATGGCGGATCTCGCGCGCCTCGTTCTGGCGCAGCAGACCGTAGGTCGAAAGCTTGTCGTGATTGGCCCGTCGCACGCGCTCGGTGTTCGCCCCGCGCAGCACGTCGGCGATCTGGGCTGCGCCGTAGCGCTGCTCGCAGCGCACGACGCACGAAAGGATTTTTTGCGCGACGATCTTCGGATCGTCGATCGGGCGCAATTCGCCCAGGCACACGTCGCAGGCGCCGCAGCCCTCGGGTTTGGAACTCCAGCGCTCGCCGAAATGCTCGACCAGATACTTGTGCCGGCAGACCGCGCCGCTGGCGAAGGAAAGCACTTGACCAAGCCGCGCCAGCGACGCATCGAGTTCGGCGATCGCGTGGGTAGCGCCGGCGGCCGTGGCCTCTTCGGCGCTGCGCGTCATCAAGCCTTTCCAGCCGTGATAGTCCGCGGCCGAATAGAGCATTACGCACTCGGCGGCGAGTCCATCGCGGCCCGCGCGGCCTGATTCCTGGCTGTACTGTTCGATGCCCTTGGGCAAACTCGCGTGCACGACGAAGCGCACGTCGCTGCGGTCGATGCCCATGCCGAAGGCGATCGTGGCCACGATCACGTCGATGCGCTCGCTCAGGAATTTTTCCTGGTTCCTGGCGCGCACTTCCGCGGAAAGGCCGGCGTGGTAGGGCAGCGCGCGCACGCCCGCCGACGCCAGGTCGCGCGCGAGTTCGTCAACGTCCTTGCGGCGCAGGCAGTAGACGATCCCGGCCTGTTCAGGGTGGCGCCCGATCACGCCGAGCGTCTGGGCCAGCACATCGGAGCGCGGCTGGAAGCGATAGGTCAGGTTCGAGCGGTCGAAGCTGCCGACCAGCAGGAGCGGATCGCGCAGACAAAGTTCCTTGGCGATGTCCTCGCGCACCGCGGGCGTGGCGGTCGCGGTGTAGGCCTGCACCGGCAGATGCGGATAGCGCCGGCGCAGTTCGCCGATCTGGCGGTACTCGGGCCGGAAGTCGTGGCCCCAGTGACTGATGCAGTGGGCTTCGTCGATCACCATCGACGACAATCCGGCGGCGAGCAATTCCTCGAAGAAGCCCTCGAGCAAGAGCCGTTCAGGCGCGACGAAAAGGATGCGCAGGCTCTTGTCGCCCAGGCGCTCGCGGACCGCGCGCTTTTCCGCGGCGTCCTGAGCGCTGGTCAGCATCGCCGCGGCGACTCCGTTGCCGACCAGGCCATCGGCCTGATCCTTCATCAAGGAAATCAGCGGACTGACCACGACGGTCAGGCCGGGCAGGATCAGCGCCGGACCCTGATAACACAGGCTCTTGCCGGCGCCCGTGGCGAGTACGACCAGGGAGTCGCGGCCCTCGAGCGCGGCGTTCATGGCCTCGGCCTGCAGCGGACGCAAGCTGCTGTAGCCAAAAGTCCGCCGGATGGCCTCGGCCAGCGGCGCGGGCACGCTGGAATCGGGATTGGAGCGGGTCACGAACACAACGACCGATTGGACAGCACTCCGGTGGCACTTCAAGGATGCAATCGCCCGGATTTTTTCGCCGAAGCGAAGAAAGTCAGCGCGCGAAGATCTGCCCTGGGTCCTCGAAGGCCTTGAACTCGAGCGCGTTCCCGCTGTGATCCTTCAGGAACATGGTCGCCTGCTCGCCGGCCTTGCCGACGAAGCGCACGTGGGGCTCGATCACGAAGCGGACGCCGCGGCCGCGCAGGCGCTCGGCCAGGGCATGCCACTCCTGCCAGCCGAGGATCAAACCGAAGTGGGGGATCGGCACGTCGTCGCCGTCGACCGGGTTGGTCGCGTTGCGCGCCTCGACGCCTTCGACGAGGTGGGCGGAGAGCTGGTGGCCGAAGAGCGAAAAGTCGACCCAGCGCTCGGCGCTGCGGCCTTCTTCGCAGCCGAGCAGCCCGGCGTAGAAATCGCGCGTGGCGGCCAGGTCGTGGACCGCGAAGGCACAGTGAAAAAGCGGGCGTTGATCCATGCTCAGTCCTCGGCCCAGTTGCCGGCCAGCGCGCCGTCCTGGCTGAAGGTGCGCGACTTGCGCGAGTTGTAGACGCTGACGAAATAGGTGCAGCGCTTGCAGACGTCGGGATAGTCGCCGCGCTCGTGGCGCTCGATCAGATCGCTGATCGCGGAGCCGGCCCAGATCTTCGACAGCGGCTCGTCGTTGACGTTGCCGACGATCAACTCCGCTTCGACGTCGCGGCAGGCGCAGGCGTTGACGCGGCCATCGGCGAGCACCACGGGCTTGGTGAACAAGAGTTCGCAGGCGCCGCGCTTGTAGGGCATCACCCGCGGCCGCAACCCGACCGCGCCGAGCGCCTCGGGCGTGACCTTGCCGGCCCACGAGTCGTAGTCCTCCATCGGCGCGATCTCGAGCAGGCCGCGTCGCGCATAGTCTTCGAGTTTTTTCTGCAACTCGTTCTTCGCCGCCGGCCACGGACAGCGCAGCGCGAGCGTGAACGGAATCTTCGACTGCGTGCGCTCCTTGATCTCGAGGAAGGCGAGCACGGCGTCGCGCGCCTTTTCGAACTTCTTCACGCCCATGATCGTGTTCCAGGTCGCTTCGTCGAAGCCGCCCCAGGAAACGTGCACGTGCAACTTGGACGCGTAGGCCATCAGGCGCTCGCACTTGTCGGCGCCCATCAGGATCGCGTTCGTATAGAAGCTGATCCCACGCACTTGGCTTTGCGCCATCAGGAAATCGAGCCGCTCGAACAGGAAGCGATCGACGAACGGATCGCCGACGATCGGCGTCAGCGAGACGTGCTGGCCGCCCATGGCCAGGTAGTCGCGCACCACGCGCTCGAACAACTCCTGCGACATGACCATTTTCTTGCGTTCCATCTGCGGATAAGCGCAGAAGACGCATTCGGCATTGCAGGTGTTCGTGCCCTCGACGTGCAGACCGCGCGGAATGTGGCGCAGGCGCTCCAACTCGGCGCGGATGCGGCGGCGCGAAGTGCGGAAATGCCATTCCGTGTCGAGCAGGTCGAGCCAGTGGCGCGCGCGCTGGCGCCAGGCTTCAGGCAGGCTCTTTCTGGCGAGCGACTTGAGGCGACGAATGGGGGACATGGCCGAGGCAAGAGTCTACCCCGCGAACTTCGGCGTTCCGCGACCGCGTTCACGCCGCGCGTTCGGCGGCAATGTTCCGGCGAAAGCGCAGCGGAGTGAAATTTCGCGAGCAGAAGCGTCACGCCGCGCGCCAGTCGATCTATGCACTGCGCGCCGCAGGGCGGCGCCCTGTCCTGCGCACCACCGGTCCGCGGGAAAGAAGTTCGCGGCTCATCAACCACGCGCACGAGGTCGTCCCTGGATGGCTCAACTCAATCCGTTCCGATGGATTCGCCAACTCGCCCGGAATTCCCCATGGGTCGTCATGGCGGTCGCTCTGCACGCCGTGATCATCGCCGTGTTGAGCGTGGTCTATCTCGCCGGCGAGCGCGCGAAACCGCCGCTCGAAATGCCCACCAGCCTCAGCGTGGCAGCACCCGCACCCACGGTGGTTGAACCGCCTCCAGTGCCCGATCGCAGGGCCCCGCCCGAAAACGAAGCTGTGGAGATCGTGGAAATTGATCTGCCTCCGGATTACACGCCCCTCGATGCCAGCCCCGACCTCACCAAGGAAGCAGGCCTCCCCGATTCGGATTCCACGCAAGAGCCCGGTGGCAACAGTTCCATCGGTCCTGGATCGGCGCCGGGGAACATCGGCGGTACGCCCAGCCCGTTCCGCAGTCGCGGCAAGGGTCAGCTCCCGCCTGGCGGTCGCGGAAATCCGGGGCCCACGCAGGTCACCGAGAGAGGCGTCCGTGACGGCCTGTTGTGGCTGATTCGCCACCAGCAAGCCGACGGTTCCTGGAGTGCGAGCGCATTGCCCGGTTGCTGCGTCAACGGGAAGCCGTGTGCGCTCGCGTCCGAAAAATTCCCCGAGTTCTGGCAGCAGGGTCTGACCGGCCTTTCGCTGCTCGCATTTCTCGGAGCGGGCTACAACTTCGATTCCAAGCAGCACATCGTCGACACGGTTCAGGGCAAGAAGTTCTTCATCGGCGATGTGGTCAAGAACGGCCTGAAGTGGCTGAAGAGCCGGCAGCAGCCCGATGGTTCGTTCGGACCCGACCAGCACGTCTACAACCAGGCGCTCTGCGCGCTGGCGCTGTGCGAAGCCTACGGACTCTCGAACCACAACCGCGGCTGGAAGGAGCCCGCGCAGAAGGCCATCGATTGGCTGGTTCGCGCGCAGAAGCAGAATCCCGACGGCACGGGCGGCACGTGGGGCTGGCGCTACCACTCGCACGCGGATGTCCAGGCGCTCAAGGCCGAATACGACGCTCGCGCGGCCGCGGTCCAGGCGAAGAAGGCGCCACTCGAATCCATGAAGGATCAATTGGGGCGCGCGCGGCTCGAGCTTCTCGCCACCAAGGACAAGGCGAATCCCAAGGCGTTTGCAGAGGCGCTTCGGGGCATGGACGAGCAGGCGAGTGAGATCGCGGTCGCTCTCGATGCGTTGAATCCCGAGATCCTGGAAGTCACGGCCGGGCTGCAGCGCGTGATTCCTGAGCTGTACGACTCCGACCTGTCCGTGACGACCTGGGTGATCATGGCCTTCAAGTCGGCCGAAACTGCCGGCCTGAAAGTCCCGCGCGAGGCCTACCTCGGCGGCAAGCGATTCGCGCTCGCGGTTTCGACCGACGATGGCCGCGCCGGCTACCTCTCTCGTTCGGGCGTGGGCCAGGCCGTCATGGGCAAGGGCGACCAGTTCGAATACCACCACGGCACGCTGAGCGCGCTCTCGATGCTCTGCCGCACCTTCGTGGACCATGACATCGAAGATCCGTTCCTCGAGAAGGCTGCGCAGCTGCTGATCAAGGACCTGCCCCAGGTCTCCAAGGACCGGCTGTCGACCGACTACTACTATTGGTATTACGCCAGCCTCGCGCTCAATCAGTTCGACGGCCCTGACAGTCCGCGCAAGGGCGGCCGCTACTGGGGCGCGTGGAACGAAGCCATGAAGGCTGCGGTTCTTTGGACCCAGGACGACACCGAAGACGCCTGCACGCAAGGTGGCTGGGTCTCTGGCGATCGCTGGTCGCTGATCGGTGGCCCGATCTACGCGACGGCGATCAACGT
>JANMRV010000609.1:0-7548 GCA_031388685.1 Planctomycetota bacterium | reverse complement strand
CAACTTCGCGTCGCGCAACAAGGCTTCGATGTCCGCTTCGCTCGCGCCGTCGAAAGCCGGTGAATTCACGCGGATTCCGAGCGTGCGCGCCGCGAGTCCCAGGTGCGTCTCCAGGATCTGGCCGACGTTCATGCGGCTGGGCACGCCCAGCGGATTGAGCACGATGTCGACCGGGGTGCCGTCCTCGAGGTACGGCATGTCCTCCTCGCGCAAGATCTTGGAGATGACTCCCTTGTTGCCGTGGCGTCCGGCCATCTTGTCGCCCACCGAAAGGTTGCGTTTGGTGGCGACGTAGACCTTGACCATCTCGAGCACGCCGGTCGGCAGTTCGTCACCGCGCGAGAGCCGGTTGACGATCTTGTTCTTCTCGCCCTCCTTGGCCTCGATTTTCGACTGGTAGTCGCTGACGATCCGCGCGGCCTTTTCGCGGCGCGCCTTCTCCTGGGAGTCTTCCGCCGACGACATGCACAAGAGGCGCACGCGGCGCAGCTCGTCATAGGTCGCGGTGTCGTCCAGGGAAATCGACTTGCCGGTCAAGTCGTCGGTCACGTCCGCGCCGATCGCGGTCTTGACGTCCTTCAACATCGCCACGGTGTAGTCGCGCAACGACTTGAGGAAGTCGCGCTCCGCATCGCGGATCTGCGTCAGCGCCTTGGTGCGCTCGGAGTCGGTCAGGTTGACGCGGCGCGAGAATTTCTGCGCGCCGATCACCACGCCGCGCGTGCCCGGGGGCATCGTCAACGACGAGTTCTTCACGTCGACTCCGGCCTTGCCGAAAATCGCGTGCAGGAGTTTTTCTTCCGGCGTCAGTTCGCTCTTGGATTTCGGAGCGACCTTGCCGACCAGCACGTCGCCCGCGTCGACGAAAGTCCCGATGCGTACGATGCCGGCCTCGTCAAGATTCGACAGGGCCTTTTCACCGACGTTGGGGATGTCGCGCGTGAACTCTTCCTTGCCGAGCTTGGTCTCGCGAACTTCGACGTCGTACTCCTCGATGTGGATCGAGGTGAACGTGTCGTCCTTGATCAGGCGTTCGGAAACCAGGATCGCGTCTTCGTAGTTGAAGCCGTCCCAGGTCATGAAAGCGACCAACAGGTTCTTGCCGAGCGCCAGTTCGCCGTCCGAAGTCGCGGCACCGTCGGCCAAGAGCTCGCCCTGCTTGACTTCCTGGCCGATCTGAACGACGGGCTTGTGGGTCTGGCAAGTGCGCTCGTTGAGTCCGCGGTACTTGGTCAACTTGTACTCGTCGGCGCCGACGACGATGCGCAAGGCATCGACGTAGGTCACCGTGCCGGCTTCGGTGGCGAAAACCGGCAGGTTCGAGTTACGCGCGACGATCTTCTCCATGCCCGTGCCGACGATCGGCGGTTCGGTGCGCAAGAGCGGCACGGCCTGGCGCTGCATGTTCGAGCCCATCAACGCGCGGTTGGCGTCGTCATGCTCGAGGAACGGGATCAGCGCGGCGGAAATACCGATGATCTGCTGCGGCGAGACGTCCAGGTACTGGACCTCGTCGGGCGGGATTTCGTAGTTGTCGCCGTCCTTGCGGGCCAGCACGCGTTCCGCGTCGATGGCGCCCTTGCTGTCGAGCGGTGTGTCGGCGGGCGCGATCACGAAGCCGTACTCCTGGTCAGCACGCAGGTAGTCGACCTTGTTGGTGAGCTTGCCCTTCTCGACGCGTCGATAGGGCGTGGACAGGAATCCGTAGTCGTCGATCTTCGCGTACATCGAGAGCGACGAGATCAAACCGATGTTCGATCCTTCGGGCGTCTCGATCGGGCACAGCCGGCCGTAGTGCGAAAGGTGCACGTCGCGCACGTCGAAGCCGGCGCGCTTGTGGTTCAAGCCTCCCGGCCCGAGGGCCGAAAGCCGCCGCTCGTGGGTCAGCTGCGAGAGCGGATTGGTCTGGTCGACGACCTGCGACAATTCGCCGCGACCGAAGAAGTAGTCGATCGCGCTCGAGAAGGTCTTCGAGTTGATCAGGTTGCGCGGCGAGACCGTTTCGGGGTTCTCGAGGTTCATGCGCTCCTGCGCCGTGCGCCGCAGCTTGAGCAGACCCTTGCGGAATTCGTCTCCGGCAAGCTCCGCAATCGAACGCACGCGCCGATTGCCGAGGTTGTCGATGTCGTCGACGATGCCCTTCCCGGCGCGCAGCCCGAGCAGGTACTTGATCGAGTTGATGATGTCCGCCGGCTGCAGCGTCTGCACGTCCTCGGCGATGTCCTGCGTGAACTTGCGGTTCAGGCGGAAGCGGCCGACGCGGCCGAGGCGATAGCGCTGCGGATCGAAGAATTTCTCGTGGAACAGCTCGCGCGCTTTCTCGAGTTGCGGCGGATTGCCGGGGCGCAGGCGGGCGTAGATCTTGAGCAGCGCTTCGTCGTGGCTCTTGGTCGGATCCTCGTGCAACGTGTTGATCATCAACATGTCGAGTTCTTCGACCTTGGCTTCGATCACCTCGACCTCGGCCAGATCGCCGGCGGCGATTTCCAGCGCGGCGGTCTCGGGGATCGGATAGCCGGACGGAACGAGGACTTCGCCGGTCTTCATCACCACGATGTCGCCGACGGCGATTTTCTCGGTGATCGATTTCGCGAAGGCGCTTTGCGTCTGCGACTTCTGCTTCTTGACGATCTTGGTCGGATAGAAGGCGCGCAGCACGTCCTGATCGCTCGACAGCGTCTCATCGAGCGCGCGCAGGAGCGTAACCGCCGAGAACTTGCCGGACTGGTCGATGCGAACGGTCAGCACGTCCTTCTTCGTGACGTTGAGTTCGACCCACGATCCGCGCTCCGGAATGATCCAGCAGGTGTGCAGCTTCTTGTCCGAAGCCGAGCTGTCGACCGAGAAGTCGACGCCGGGCGAGCGGTGCAGCTGGCTCACGATCACGCGCTCGGAGCCGTTGATGATGAACTCGCCGCCCCCGATCATGATCGGGATCTCGCCGAGATACACCTCTTCCTCGATCGGCTCGGGCTTGATCAGCCGCAGACGCACCTTGAACGGATAGCCGTAGGTCAGGCGCAGCTGGCGGCACTCTTCGATCGTGTAGCGCGGATTTCCGAGCTCGTAGCCGATGTACTCGAGGCACATCGTCTTGTCGTACGAATAGATCGGGAAGACTTCGCGCAGCAAGCCCTCCAGGCCCTGCGCCGGACGGCTGGCCTGCGGCGTGTCGAGCAGCAGGAAATTGGTGTAGGCCTTGGTCTGGATCTCAACGAGGTTGGGTACTTCGATGATTTCCGGGTAGCGGCCGAAAGTGCGGACGGTGCGCGACGGGGTGGGGGCTTGGGTCATGTGCGGTCACTCGCGTGCGTGCCGGAGAAGGTCCATCTCGCGCGCGTTCGGCTGGGCCTGCAAAGGCCCGAACGCGCAGAGGTGTTGTCTCCCGAGGGGTGGATATGGCGAAGCTCCGCGGCCGGAGGGTACGGCCGAGGGGCGCGAATCAGGGCAGGCTGCGACGGACAGCGGATTGCCCAAAGATTGTCGAGGTCAAGGAAGACCAGTGGATCCAAGACGGCGCGAATCCAATGGCAGGACTCGCGACAATTGCAGGAGGGTCGATCAGCGAGGTTCGACTCCGCCCCCAGGGCCTGGGGAGGATAGCGAAACCCGAGGAAGTTTGCGCATAGGCCCGACGGAAGTACCGTCCGACCGATCGCCGCCAACCCCCTCGCCGCGCGCCCGGCTCCGTGGGGAGCGCAGTGGCGTGCGACGAAGCTGTCGGCGGAGAAAAACGCGTGGGCGGGAGAGCTCCCGCCCGCGGGTCAGACCAGCTTGACCTTGGCGCCGGCGGCTTCGAGCTGCTTCTTCATCGCAGCAGCTTCGTCCTTGGTGGCGCCTTCCTTGACGGTCTTGGGCGCGCCCTCGACCAGGTCCTTGGCTTCCTTCAGGCCCAGGCCCGTGATCGCACGGACTTCCTTGATGACCTTGATTTTCTCGGCTCCGCCGTCCTCGAGGACCACGTTGAACGCGGTCTTCTCTTCGACGGCAGCAGCTGCGGGAGCACCGCCACCTGCCGCGGCCGCAACGGGCGCTGCGGCAGAAACGCCCCAATGGGCTTCGAGGTGCTTGACGAGCTTGGCGGCCTGCAAGAGGCTCAGGCCGTCCAGCTGGGTGGCGATGGTTTGGAGCGCCGGCTCCAGGGTTTCGACTTCGGACATGTGACTCTCCTAGGGAGTAACTGGGGTACCAGGGATGTTTCAGGGTCCCCGCGACGGTCTGGCCAGCGCGGGTTGGATGGGTTGAATTCGGGGATCAGCTCGCTTGCGGAGTAGCTTCGGCGCTCGCACCGAGTTTGTCGGCGCGGGCTTGGAGCACACGGGCCATCCCCGAGGGGTTGGCCGCGAGAACGGTGACGAGGCCGCGAGCAGGCGTCGCCAGCAGGCCGACGATCATGCCGCGCAGAGTGCGCTTGTCAGGAACTCCGGCGAGTGCCTTGGCGTCCGCGGCCGTCAGCACCAGGCCTTCGAGCAGGCCCGCGCGAATCGGCAGCTTGCCCGACTTTTTCAGCTCGGCCGACGTGAGCAGCTTGGCCGCGTTCATCGTGGCGTCGGCGGAGCCGTAGACGATGCCGACGTTACCGACCAGCACATCGGCGCCGAATTCGACCCCGCGTTCGGCCAGCACGCGACGCGCGAGCGAGTTGCGCACCATGCGCAGACGCGCACCGCCCTTGGCGAGTTCGCCGCGCAGCCGCTCGAGCTCGTGGACCGATACGCGGTCCATCGACACGACCAGCATTCCGCCGGCTTCCTTGAATTCCCGCGAGTATTCGCGGGTGACCATTTCTTTCAGCAGGTTCGGCATGGGGTCAGGCTCCGTAGGAAATCCAGGCACCGGGGCCCATCGTGGTGGAGACCGAAATCCGTCGCATGAAAATGCCCTTGACCGCGGGCGGACGCATCGCGGCGAGGTGATCGAGGAACGCACGAAGATTGACCTCGAGGTCCTCGGTCTTGAACGAACGCTTGCCGAAAGCGGCGTGCACGTTGCCGCCCGCGTCGGTGCGGAACTCGACCTTGCCGGCCTTGAACTCGGTCACCGCGGCGCCGACGTCGGCGGTCACCGTGCCGGACTTGGGGCTGGGCATCTTGCCCTGGGGGCCGAGGACCTTCCCGAGCTTGCCGACGTGCTTCATCATGTCGGGGCTGGCAATCACGATGTCGAAGGCAGTCCAGCCGCCGAGGATCTTCTCGGCCAGATCGGCCGATCCGACTTCGTCGGCGCCGGCGGCCTTCGCCGCGGCAGCCTTGTCGCCTTCGGCGAACACGATCACGGTGACTTTCTTCCCCAGCCCTTTGGGCAGCGAAACGGCGCCACGCACCAGCTGGTCTGATTTCTTGGGGTCGATGCCCAGACGCACGGCGACCTCGAGCGTCTCGTCGAACTTGGTACGCGGCAGGCCCTGGATCAGGGCGAGTGCGGCGGCCGGCTCGTAGACCTTGCTGCGGTCCACTTGCGCCGCGGCCTTCGTGTAGCGCTTGCTGTGAATTGCCATCGTTGTTCTCTTGTTGCGTGGGAAAGGCGCTTAGCCCACGACCTCGATACCAGACGAGCGGGCGGTGCCCGCGATGATGCGCGCGGCCATCTCGACGTCGCGCGCGTTGAGGTCCTTCATCTTCATCTTCGCGATCTCCAAGACCTGCGCCTTGGTGACCTTGCCGACGGCCTTTTCATGACCGACGGTGCCGCTGCCCTTTTCGATGCCCGCGGCCTTCTTGAGCAGGATCGCAGCGGGCGGCGACTTCAGGATGAAGTCGAAGCTGCGGTCCTTGTAGACGGTGATCTCGACCGGGATGATCAGACCCATCTGGGCGCGCGTCGCGTCGTTGAACTGCTTGACGAACATCGCGATGTTGACGCCATGCGAGCCGAGAGCGGGACCGACCGGCGGTGCCGGGGTCGCCTGCCCGGCCGGGCACTGCAACTTGATCTTGCCTGTGATTTCTTTTGCCATCGCGAATTCCTTCTTGGGGTCTGTTGCAAATCGTGCGACTCCCAGCGGGAGCCGCGTCGCCGCTCAGACCTTTTCCACTTCCCAGTACTCGAGCTCGACCGGCGTCGGACGACCGAAGATCGTGACTACGACGCGCACCGTGCCCTTCTCCGGAGAAACGTCCTCGACGCTGCCGTCGAATCCGTCGAACGCTCCGGACTTGATCTTGACCATGTCACCTTTTTGCAGACCGATCGTGACCTGGGGCCGCGACTCGGTGTCGGACATGCGCACGAGAATCGCTTGGACTTCGCCGTCGGACAGCGGCACGGGTTCGCCGCGCGATCCGAGGAAGTCGCCGACCTTGCCGGTTTCGCGCACGACGCTCTGGGCTTGCAACGCGCGCGGATCCTCGGGGTCGGCCAGGTCGACCTGCAACATCAGATAACCGGGGTAGAGCTTGCGGTTGACGATGCGTTTCTTGCCGCCCTTGAGGTCGGTGACGCGCTCGAAAGGCACGAGCACCTGCGGGACGATGTCCTGCACGCCGGCCAGCTTGATGCGCAACTCCAGTTGCTTGCGGACGGAGTCCTCGCAACCCGATTGACAGCGGACGAAATACCACTTGTGAGCCATGGTCATGCACCTCCAAACCACAGCAACTTGGTCACACGTCCGATCAAAATGTCGGACCCTGCCAGGTAGGCCATCAGGAAGAGCACGCAGAAGATCACGACCAGCGATGAGCTGACCACATCCTTGAATGTCGGCCAGGTGACCTTGCGCATCTCGCTCTCGGTGTCGATCAGCAGGTCGGCGTTCTTGGGCTTTTCGAGCCAGCGATACAAGAAGAACACGCTCAGCGCGCCGATCGCGGCCGAGACCAGGAAGGCCGGAGTAACGCCGACGCCCAACACAGGAATCATCGCACCGCCCTGGCCGGCTTCGTTGGCGCCCAGGCGCTGCCCCAAGGACCTGAACGACACGCCCAATTGGATATTGAGCGCGCGCGCCCCCCACAGCGCGAGGATCGCGAGCGACCAGAACGCGGCCATGCGAGCCATGCGTCCTTGATCTTTGCGGTAAGCCATGTGCGTGTGCGGGGAAGGCTGGGGGTTGGGAAGCTGCAGGTCAGTGCGAACGGATCAGAGCTTGTGCTCTTTGTGCTCGACGTGCTTGCGGCAGAAGCGGCAGTACTTGCTCTTGGTGAGCTTGTAGCCGGCCTTCTGACGCTTGTGCGTCGTGTAGTTCCGGTTCTTGCACTCAGTGCATTCGAGGAAGACGAAGCGTTCCTTGGTCTTCATGGTTGTTTGCCTTTGAGCTTGAGCGAGAGCCGGGCAGAGCTCGCGGCTCCGCCCGGTGATCTCGTGTCGGTTACTTGAGGATCTTGGTGACGACTCCGGCGCCGACGGTGCGGCCGCCTTCGCGGATCGCGAAGCGCAGTTGCTCGTCCATCGCGACCGGTGTGAGCAGCTCGACTTCCATCTTCACGTTGTCGCCGGGCATGCACATTTCCGCGCCGCCGAGCAGCGCCGCCTTGCCGGTGACGTCCGTGGTGCGGAAGTAGAACTGCGGCTGGTAGCCGGTGAAGAACGGCGTGTGACGGCCGCCCT
>JANMRV010000602.1:0-2550 GCA_031388685.1 Planctomycetota bacterium | reverse complement strand
CCGGTTGCGGTTCGAACGGGGCGCAAAACCCGCTCAGTGAAGCGCGGCCTCTCGCGTACCATGAGGATTGGTACCCCTGAGCCCAAAGCGCCGCGAATCCTGCCATGACCGCCATCGACCGAGAGAGCCTGATCTACGACTGGAACACCGTCGCCAAAGCCCGAGTGCGCCCCAGAACGGTGCAGTTCGACGACGAAACCCTGCGGGACGGGTTGCAGAGCCCGTCGGCCAAGGACCCTTCGCTCGACACGAAGATCGAGCTGGTGCACTTGATGGAACGCCTGGGCATCCAGACCGCGGATGTCGGACTGCCGGGCGCCGGCGCGCGCGCGAGAGAGCACATCACGCGGCTGGTGCGCGAGATGGCGCCGCTGAAGATCAAGGCCAACGTCGCATGTCGCACGCTGGTCGGCGACATCGCTCCGATCGTCGACGTCGTGCAGGCGACGGGTCAGCCGGTCGAGGTCTGCGCGTTTATCGGCTCCTCCCCGATTCGCCAATACGCGGAGAATTGGGAGTTCGACACGATGCTCAAACTCGTGCGCGAGTCGGTCGGCTTCGCTGTGAGCCAGGGCCTGACCTGCATGTTCGTGACCGAGGACACGACGCGCGCCAACCCCGAACACGTTCGCGCGCTCTACACGACCGCGATCGAAGCCGGCGCCAAGCGCATCTGCGTCTGCGACACCTGCGGCCATGCGACGCCCGACGGCGTGCGCGCGCTGGTCGAATACGTCTGCGGAATCGTCGAGCGCTCGGGCGCCGATGTAGGCGTCGACTGGCACGGTCATCGCGACCGCGGATTGGGGCTGGTCAACGCGCTGACCGCCCTCGAAGCCGGCGCCACCCGCGTCCACGCCACGGCGCTCGGTGTCGGCGAGCGCGCCGGCAACACCGAGATGGACATGTTGCTCGTCAACCTGCGGCTGCTCGGCTGGATCGACAACGACCTCTCGGCCCTGGGCGACTACGTGCGCCTCGCGAGTTCGGCGATCGGCGTGCCGCTGCCGACCAACTATCCGGTCTTCGGTTCCGACGCTTTCGAGACCGGCACGGGGGTCCACGCCGCCGCGGTGATCAAGGCCTTCCGCAAGGGTGACACCTGGCTCGCGAACCGGGTCTATTCGGGCGTGCCGGCGGACATGGTCGGCCTCGAGCAGGTGATCAAGATCGGTCCGATGAGCGGCAAGTCGAACGTGATCTGGTTCCTCGAGAAGCACGGTCTCGCGCCGTCGGACGCCGCGGTCGAGAACGTGTTGAAAGTGGCCAAGGCCACACCGCGACTTTTGACCGACAGCGAGATTTTGGCGGCCGCCCGCGGCTAGCCGTTCAGCCGGCGCTGACCTTGCGAGGTTTGTCCAGCCGGGCCAGGGTGTCGAGCAGCTGGCGCTGCAGGTCGGCCTGCGCGTTGTTGTGCTTGCAGGTGAAGCACTTGTGGTAGTGCTCGCGCTGACGCTGCTGACACATCGGCGGTGTCACCGTGTGAGCGAACATCACGGGGGCGCCGTCGACGCGTGTCGGGCACAGATGCATGCCCTGCGGTATGTCGCTCACGCTCGAAACTTCCTCGTGCAGGGGGCCAGGGACCCAGGAGACCGTCGACACTTGGGGGCGAGTCTGGAAGCCTCCGCTTCGTAAAGCAAGTTCAAGGATCGTGAGAAAGAGCGCTGCGGAGCTGTTCGAGGCTCGCAGCTGCCATCGCGGGCCCGCGATGGCTGTCGCGCGACAGCTCGACGGCAGCCATGCCGCTGTAATCTATTTCTAGCAAGGCCCTTAGGGTCGCGGGCAGATTCAGCACACCGCGTCCGAAGGGCAGATGTTCGTGAATTCCGGGCTGCGCATCGTCGAGGTGCACGTGGACGAGGCAGTCCTCGAGCTCGGCGATCTGCTCGGCGATCGAGCGCGGCCCGGGCAGGTCGCCGGTGGCGATCAAATGGCCGACATCGAGGGTCAGGCCGAGCTCGTGGCCTTCGTCGCCGAGGCGCCGGACGAGTTCGCGGTATCCCGCCGGCCGCTCGATGAACATCCCTGGCTCGGGCTCGAAGGAAACGCGCACGCCGAGGTCGCGAGCGTGCTCGAGCACGGGCAGCAGGCCGTCGGTCAGGCGCCGCCAGAGGACTTCTTCCGGTGCGCCGTCTGGGCCGACTCCAGACCAGAGCGAAACGATCGGAGCGCCGAGTTCGGCCGCCAGGAAGATGGAGCGCCGGTAGAAGTCGACGCGTCGTTCGCAGTCGGCCGCGCTTTCCTCGAGCAGGGTCGGGAAGTGCTTGCGGACGGGATCCATCAGGTAGCGCCCGCCGGTCTCGATCGCGAGCTCTAGGCCGCGGTCCTCCGCGATGCGCCGCATGCGCTCGACCACGCCCGGGTCGAGCGCGTACAGGTCGAGCCCGCCCACGTCCGGCGTGATCGCGACCCCCTCGTAGCCGAGGTCGGCGAGCAGAGACAAGGCATCCTCCGGCCGATGGTGCGCCAGCCCATTGGTGTTGTAGGCGAGTCGAAACATCAAGAGGGCACGAGCCTACCTCCGCGAATCGGACAGTACGGTGCCTG
>JANMRV010000567.1:0-8524 GCA_031388685.1 Planctomycetota bacterium | reverse complement strand
CACGCGGAGGCGGATCGAAAGCGGCGGAGTCGAGGCTGGCTCCCTACCGTTGGATTCGCCTACGGACTGCTACCATCGCAGGCCGATTTCGCCCCCACTCCCGATTGCATCCCAGCATGAAGCTTTCTCTCAGCCCCTGGCGCGCCACCTGCACACTCGCCTTGCTGCTCGCGACGTCCGCGCTCGGCCTCGCATTTTTCCCGACGCCCAAGCCGCCGGCCGGCGAACCGCTCAAGGCGGCGATGCACCAACTGGAAGATTCGCTGAAGATCCTCGGCAAGGGCGTGAACGCCGAGAACCGCGCCGCGTCGCTCGAAGAGCTTGCGAAATTCCAGGCCGCCGTCCTGTCCGCCAAGGCCCTGACGCCCGATTCAGCGGCCAAGGTCGAAGAGAAGAAGCGCGCTGCTTTCGAAAACGAGTTCCGTGCGACGCTGGTCGAAGCCCTTCAATTCACTTGCAGCGCCGAACTCGCCATCCTGGACGGCAAGTACAAGGAAGCCGACACGCTGATCCGCAACAAACTCGCCGGCGTCAAATCGAAGGGCCACGGCAAGTACAAGACCGACGGCGGCCAATAGCAGCCAACGCGACATGGCGCAGCGCGAAGTCCGCCGTCTGCGCGAACAGGATGTACGCCGCGTGCCGTGGAAAAACGGCCGCGGAGTCACGCGCGAACTTGCGCTGTGGCCGCCTGGTTCCTACTTCGAGCGCGGCGACTTCGACTGGCGCATCTCTGCTGCGCGCGTGGAAGAATCCGGCCCGTTTTCGGAGTTCGCCGGTTTCGATCGAATACTGGTGATCACAGAGGGCGAAGGTCTGATCCTCGAGCACGGCCAGGCCGCGGCGCGCGCCAGGCTGCGGCGCTTCGAGCCCTACAGATTCTCGGGCGACTGGTCGACTCGTTGCGATCTGGTGCGCGGCCCGGTATCCGATTTCAACGTGTTGACGCGACAGGGCCACTTTGGCGCTGAAGCGCTGGCCGCGAATCTGGGCCGAAGGGTGTTGCGCGAACCGACCGGCGCCAAGTTCGTCTTCGTCCACGCGCTAGGCGCCGCCTTGACCGCGCGGGTCAGCGGCGAGGAACTGCCCCTGACGCTCGAGCCCGGGGAAAGCCTCTTCCTCGCCGACCTCGCCGCCCACGATGAACTCGAACTCGCCGGCCAAGGCGAACTCTCGGCGGTCGTCGTGGTGCGCATCGCGCCCCAATCACCCCCAACCGGCCGGGGCTGAATTTCGTCGCAATTCGGCCCGGAACGACTGGAACCGAGGGCCGACGGGGCGGGCTCGAAAGATGTCGGATCGGTCAGGACTCAGCCTAAGACCGATTCGCGATTCGATGGTAGTTTTGTTGAATGTGATGCTCACGTGCATCACGTCCCTCCACCCTCAGATCAGGATTATCCGCATGCGTTCCAATTTGTGCCTCTGGCTTGCCGCCTGCGCGGTCACCCTCGGCCTTTCGAGAACCGCTTCGGCTCAGTGCGTGCTCGGCGGCCCCGGCGGAGGATTCCCCGGCCTCAACGCCGCGAACGGCATTTGGGATGCCCAGCTCCCGACAATGCCGCTGACCTCCAGTCTCGCGGTTGTCGTGCCCCCAGGCGCCACCGTGCTCAACTCCGTCGTGTTGAACAGCCTCTCGCACACCTACGGCGGTGACTGCCATGTCGTGCTGCAGGATCCGAGCGGACAGCTTTTCAACATCTTGGTGCGCTCCGACGCGACGAGCACAACCGGCGGCGGCTGCGGCGCTCCTTTCGGCGGCAGCTACACGATCGTCGATCCGCTGACGGGCGGCCCCTGCGTCGGCAATCAGCCGATGGGTTGCCCGGTCGGCACGATCGCGACAGGCACCTATGTCCAGGAGTTCAGCACTTGGACCTCCGGCAACGCCGGCCTGCTCAACACACTGCTTGAATCAATCCCGATCTCGTCGGGAGTTTGGAACTTGTACATCTATGACTGGTTTGTCGCCCTGGACAACGGAACGTTGCTCGACTGGGATCTGTGCTTCGGATCCCCCTCGACTCCGCCGACGGGCGGAGGTGGACCGCCGACCGTCTGTGTGACCGGCGGAGCAGGCGGCGCCTACCCGGCACCCGGCGCGATCGAGGGCACCTATCCGACCATCATGCCGACGGGTGAACTGGTCTCTGCGCTGGCGGTCAGCCTGCCCGCGGGGGTGACGAAGATCATGAAGGTCAAACTGAACGGCTTCTTCCACAGCTGGGCGGGCGACAACCAGATCGTGCTGCAGTCGCCGAGCGGCCAGCTCTACAACTTGTTCAGCGGCCAGGACGGCTTTTTCGGCGGCGGCTGCGGGGACAATTTCGCGGGCGACTATGCCTTCGTGGACGGGACCCTCGGAGTCAACGATTGCGGCAATCCCGCCAACGCGTTCACGTGCGCGGGGGGCAACGTGCCGCAGGAAGCCTATCTTCAGAACTACGGCATCTGGGTCAGCGGCACGAACGGCATCAACAACACGGACCTGCAGTCGATCCCGATTGCTTCGGGCACCTGGAACCTGATCTTCTACGATTGGTATGTCCTCGCCGACTCCGGCACGCTGACGAGTTGGGATTTGTGCTTCGACGGACCTGCGCCGAGCACGACCTACTGCACAGCCAAGGTCAACTCCCAGGGCTGCACGCCGACGATTTCCGGCACCGGAACGTCGAGCGCGACGGCGGGCATCGGCTTCACGGTCAAGGCGAGCAACGTGATCAATAACAAGCCCGGCCTGTTGCTCTACACGAACAACGGGCGCGCCGCGGCTCCGTTCCAAGGCGGTTTGCGCTGCGTCAATTCGCCGATCAAGCGTTCGACGCCGCTCAATTCCGGCGGCACGGCTCCGCCGAACAACTGCTCCGGCATCTACTCGATCGACATGAACCGCTTCGCGGTCGGCGCGCTCGGCGGCGCACCCGCTCCCTTCCTGATCGTTCCCGGAACGCTGGTCGACGCCCAGTGCTGGGGCCGCGACAACGGCTTCGCCGCCCCGAACAACTCGACGCTGTCCGACGGCCTGGAATTCACAGTCGGGCCGTAGCACACCGGAACGCGACCAGACGATTCCATTCGAATCGTCTGGTGCCTGGCTCTTTCATCGATTCGTACTCGAATCGTTGAAAGTGCCCGGCACCGTACTGGAGGACGGCTACCCGCGCGGTACCCGTCCTCGTTCCTTCTCTACAACGTCCTCAACACCTTCCGCGCCCACTCCGGAATCTCAGAGTTGAAGCGCGCGACCGCTTCCTTCTTGCGCGAGAAGTAGATCGCGAGTCCGCCCTGATATCCGACCGCGATGGCAAGCATCAAACCGTAGAAGGCCGTGACCGTCGAGTCCATGATCCCCTTCACGTCCATGCCCGGCAGTGAATCGCCGATGGCCCTTTCCAGTTCCGCGCCGTCGGGTCGCAGCAGCGTGAGCTTCAGCACGCCGTAGACGACGATCGCGCCGAGCAGACACAACTCGTTGACAGCCAGCCGCCGCGGCGCCGCGGGATCCGCTTGGCGCAGTCGCGCACCCGCGCGACGCTCGACAATACCGACCCCAGTCACCGCGGCGCCGAGCAGCAGCGCGACGTAGTCCGGCCCGAACAACGCAACGAAGATCGTGAGTCCGCCGAAGACCACCAACCCGCTGCCGTTGGCATGCGCGATCTTCGCCGCGCGCGCCAGCGGCCGCTGCAACTCCGCCGCGCGCGCGAGCAGCTCGCGGTCATTGTCGTTCAGGGGATCGGACATGCGTATTTCGGCGAGGAGCTGAAGGCGAATGGACGCGCCTGCGGCCGTGCGCCGGACATCATAGGGGCAAGTTGAGCGCGAGCGCCGCACGATCCAGACCAGATGCAGCATGCGCGCGGATCGCAGCGCCCCCCATTTCGACCTGCGTTCGGAGCGTGCTTGTGCCCGGCACGTCCACAATCCCCACGCGCCGGTCACTCAGGCCAGCACGCCGCTCGCCGGTTCGATGCGCACCGCGCAGACCTTCAACTCCGCGGTGTCGGTGATCGGGTCGTAGCCCGAACCGGTCAAGACGTTCACCGGCACATCGCCGAAGCTGAAACTGCAGAACACGGTGCCGCGCGGCGATTGATCGGTCGCCCAAACCTTGACGAGCACTTCGCCGCGCCGGCTGGAAAGCAACGCGAAACCGCCGTCGACCAGGCCGTATTTCACGCAATCGTCGGGATGCACCTCGACGAGTTCTTCCGGCGTCAAATACTCCGAGCCGATCGTGCGGCCGGTCATCGTGCGCGTGTGGTAGTGCGCGAGCCGCCGTCCGGTCGTCAGCCAGACCGGATACTCAGCGTCGATGACTTCGGCGGGATCGCGATAGTCCGGGCGCATGAACAGGCCCTTGCCGCGCGGGAACGCGCCGACGTGCAGGATCGGCGTCCCGGGATGACCGTCCTCGGGCACGGGCCAGTGGTACTCACCGCGATCGATCTTGTCCCAGTCGAGCCCCTTGTAGATCGGCGAGAGCGAGCACAACTCGTTGAAGACTTGCCTGGGCGACTCCCACTCAAAGCCTTTGATCCCAAGCCGTCGCGCGATCTGCGCGATGATCCACCAATCGGGCCGCGCCATTCCTTGCGGAGGAACGGCGGCGCGCACGCGCTGCACCCGGCGTTCGGTGTTGGTGAACACGCCGTCGGTTTCGCCCCAGGCGCTGGAAGGCAAGACGACGTCGGCCAGCTCGGCCGTTTCCGTGCGGAAGAGGTCGATCACGACCAGGTGATCGAGACTGTTCAGCGCGTGCTCGCAGTGCTTGCGGTCGGGATCGGAAACGAGCGTGTTCTCGCCGCAGATCAGCATCGCGAAGACCGATTCGCCGCAGCGCTCGAGCGCGCGCACCTTGGTGATGCCCTTCTCGAGGTCGACCTTGACGCCCCAGGCGCGCTCGAACTTGGCCTGGTTCGCGGGATCGGTGACGGCCTGGAAGCCCGGGTAGTTGTTCGGCAGCGCGCCGCAATCGCCCGCGCCCTGGATGTTGTTCTGGCCGCGCATCGGATTGATGCCGGTGCCCTCGCGGCCGATGTTGCCGGTCATCAGGACCAAGTTGCACAGGCTCTGCACATTGTCGACGCCGCAGATGTGCTCGGTGATGCCTAGCGTGTAGTAGATCGCTCCGCGCTTCGCCTTCCCGTAGAGAATGGCCGCGCGTTCAATGTCTGCCGCGGGAACACCGCTGATTTCCTCGGCCCACTGCGGCGTGAACTTCTTGACGTGCTCGAGGAAAGCCTCGGCGCCCTCGGTGCGCGATTCGATGAACGACTGATCGAGCAGGCCTTCGCGCGCGATCACGTGCGCCATCGCGCCGAGCAAGGCGACGTCGCTTCCGACGCGCAGCGGCAGGTACACATCGGCCTTGCGCGCGAGCGGAATCCTGCGCGGATCCGCCACGATCAATTTCGCTCCGTGCCGCATGGCCTTTTTCAGGCGCGTCGCGGCGACCGGGTGCGTCTCGGTCATGTTCGTGCCGATGCAGAAGATCACGTCGGGCAACTCCATGTCGCCCAAGGGATTGCTCATCGCGCCCCGTCCGAGCGTGGCGGCCAGACCGGCCACCGTCGGGCTGTGTCAGGCACGGCTGCAATTATCTACGTGATTCGACATGAAGCCCGCGCGGATGAACTTCTGCACCGAGTACGCCGATTCGTGGGGCGCGCGGCCGGAAGCGATCGCATAGATCGAATGGCGGCCGTGTTTGTCACGCGCGGCGCGGAAACCTTCGGCGGCGCGGTCGAGCGCTTCGTCCCAACCGACGGCGACCAGCTTGCCATCCTTGCGCACCAACGGTTGCTTCAAGCGATCCGCGTGCTGCGACCATTCCCAGGAAAACTGGCCCTTGACGCACAGGGCACCTTCGTTCGCCGGCCCGTCCATGGCCGGTTGCACGCCGACGATCGTGTCGCCCTTGCTCAGGATGTCGACCGAGCAGCCGACGCCGCAATAGGGGCAGATCGAGCGCGTTTTCTCGATCTTGCCGGGCGTTTTCTCATGACCGATCGCGCGGCGATCGGCGAGCGCGCCGGTCGGGCAGGTCTGCACGCACTGGCCACAGAAAGTGCAGGCGGAATCCTCGAGGTGGCCGGAGAACTCGGTCGTGATCTGGGTGTGGAAACCGCGGCCCGCGATGCTGATCGCGTAGTCACCCTCTTGCTCGGCGCAGACGCGCACGCAGCGGTAACACGAGATGCAGTTGTCGTAGTCGCGCAGGATCATCGGGTTCAGGTCGTCGAGCCGCGAGTGGCCCGACTGCGCTCCCGCAAAGCGCGTCCCATCGACGTGATAGCGCGTCGCGAGCGTGCCGAGTTCCTGGGACGCAAAGCCGCGCAGCGGATCGATGTGCACGCCCTTGGGATTCTCGGAGGCGACGAGTTCGACGAGCGTGCGGCGATGGCGTTCGAGCGTCTCGCTCGTCGAGCGCACGAGCATGCCGTTTTCCGCGCGCGTCGTGCACGAGGCGACCGGATTGCGCTGGCCTTCGACCTCGACCACGCACAATCGGCAGGCGCCGAACGCCTCGAGGCGCTCGTCGTAGCAAAGGGTCGGGACCGGTTTCTCGCGGCGTTTCGCGACCTGATAGATCGTCTCGCCGGGCGTGAAAGCGACGCTCACGCCGTCGAGCGTCAGATTCGCGCTCACGCCGCCTGTCCCCTTCGTCTTGTGCGCGTCCTTCGGCGTCATCGTTTCGTCCCGGCTGCGGCGGAGAAACGGGCTCGCACCCGTTCCGGGAAGTAGCGTAACAGGCTCTCGGTGATCGCGGGCGCCGCCGTGCCCAGGCCGCAGGCGCTGGTCGCCATCATGGTCTGACCGATGTCGTGCACCTCGGCCTGCCAGCTGGCGAGATCCGCCGGTCCGGCCACGCCCGCCAGGCGCTCGGTCAGGCGTTGGGTGCCGATGCGACAGGGAAAACACTTGCCGCACGACTCGTGGGCAAAAAACGACATCGCCTGACGCGCGACCTCGAGCATGTCGCGCGAATCGTCGAAGACCATCACGCCGCCGGCGCCGAGGAAACTCTTGCGCGAGCGCAGGCACGGCTCGTCGAGCGTCACGTTCAGGTCGTCGCCGGCGAGGAATCCGCCCGAGAGTCCGGCCATGGTGACGGCCAGGAATTTCCTGCCCGGCCTCGGACCGCCGGCCCAATCGTGCAGCAACGTCTGCAGCGAAAACCCGATCGGAACTTCGTAGTTGCCCGGGCGCTCTACGTCCCCGGAAAGACTGATGATCTTCGTGCCCTTGTGACCGGAAGTGCCGAGACCGGCATACCAATCCGGCCCGTTCACGACGATCGGCGGCACGGAGACCAGCGTCTCGACGTTGTTGACCGCGGTGGGCTTGTCCTCGAAACCGTGGGTCACCGGATAGGGCGGCCGATTGCGCGGAAACGGATGTTTGCCCTCGAGGCTGTTGAGCAGCGATGTCTCTTCGCCGCAAATGTACGCGCCGGC
Source organism: Planctomycetota bacterium (assembly GCA_031388685.1). Classification (GTDB taxonomy): domain Bacteria; phylum Planctomycetota; class UBA1135; order UBA1135; genus JADJQU01. The sequence continues at coordinate 1,061 of JANMRV010000567.1, read as the reverse complement.
TCCGCGCCGCACCCAGATCTCGAATTCGAACCTGCTCCTTAGGATCTTTTTGCCGAGCAATCCGGCGCTTCGCGCTTCGTCGAGCGCGCGCTCGAGGATGGCCTGCGTGTCGGGATACTCGTAGCGCAGATAAATGAAGCCGCGCGTGGCCCCCGTCGCGAAGGCGGCGAGCAGCATGCCCTCGATCAACGCATGCGGGTCGTGATCCATCAACGCGCGATCCTTGAAACAACCCGGCTCGCCTTCGTCGGCGTTGCAGACGATCGTCTTGGGAGTCCCCTCGGCCGCGGCGACGGCGCGCCACTTGCGCGCGGTCGAAAAACCCGCTCCGCCGCGGCCGGCCAGTCCACTTCGGTCGACGATGTCGAGCAGCTTCTCCGGTGAAAGGTCGCCGAGCGCGCGCTCGAGCGCTTTGTACCCACCGCTCTTGCGATATCCCGCAAGCGTCGCCCGGCCCGCTTCGCGAATGTGCGCGAAGCAACATTCTTCGAGTCCGCCCGGGTTGGCCGGCGGCAGGGGCGAAGCGCGCCGCGCGAGGTCCTTGGCGCGCAGACCGACCAGCACGTCGTCGCCGCGCAGCACTGCGACGGGCTCCTCGCAGCGGCCGGCGCAAGGCATCGGTTGGGCACCGAGTTCGGCCATCAGCTGGTCGCAGCCATTCAACTTGCAGATCGGTCCGTCGCAGACGCGCGGCGTGGCCTTGGCGCCCGGTGTCCTTCCGAAGTGGTGATAGAAGGTGACCGTGCCGAAAAGGTCGGCCAGGGGGATGCGCAGGGCTTCGGCGACCGCACGGATCGAGCCTTCCGTGAGCTGCCCATCGCGATCGTGGAAGGCATGCAGGAGCGGCAGCAACGGCGCGGGTTCGTTGCGCCAGCGTTCGATCAGGGCTTCGTTGGTCGGTTGGTTCACGGTCCTGCAGTGTACGCAGTCAGGTACTTCCCCACCCCACCTTTGCAGCCCGGTTCGGCCGCGCGCTCAGGCGCAGCCGAACCGAGTGTACGGAGTCAGGTACTTCCCCACCCCACCTTTGCAGCCGGGTTCGGCCGCGCGCTCGGGCGCAG
>JANMRV010000536.1:0-1419 GCA_031388685.1 Planctomycetota bacterium | reverse complement strand
GGGCCGTCCAGCGCGCGCTGGACGGCCCCGCCGCGTTTCGATCGCAACCGGCTAAAGGCAGATTGCGAATTCCAGACCGCCCGACAACAGCGAGTTGTTCGGGAAGGGGTAGCCATTGTCGCGCCCCCAGAACTGCGTGTCGATCACAGTGCCGGGCGTCAACAGGAACGGCGCGGGATTTCCTCCCAGCAAACCGTGCGAGAAGGCGTTCATGTCGATCGTGAAGACGCCGCTGCAATCGAGGCCCGAGGGCGAGCCGCCGGTGTTCAGCCCGATCGAGCGCTTGGTCGGAGCGCCGACGCACAGCACGCCGCCCTGGAACGGGCTGCTCGCACGGCCGCCGTTGGTGTACAGCAGGATGCCAGGCTTGTTGTTGATCATGTCCACACTCTGCACGGTGAAGCCGCTCGTCGCCGTGGCGCTCGGCTGGCCGCTGCCCGTAATGTTCGGAAGGCAGCCGTTCGCTGTGAACTTCGGCGAACAGTAGATCGCAAGGCCGATGTTGCATGCCAGAGGGCCCTTCGGTGCACTGCTGGCCACCGTGAAGCTGGGCGCGCCGGCTCCTGCCGCGAACTCATCCAGGCTGAGATTGTCGGCCAACGGAGCAGCGTCCGTGTCGAACCACACGTTGTAAATCGTGTTCCACTCCAGCGGATTGTTCGGCGTGGTCATCGCGATCTCGTTCGCAGTCTGCGTGACCGTCCAATCGGTGCCCGGGATGCTGTCGATGTCGGAGAAACCGATGTTTGAGATCGTCGCGGCGGCCGACTTCGGAATGTGAATACCGCCGATGCCGCGCAGGTTGTCGCGGTTGTGGAAGGCGTATTCGTAGTGATAGAGGCCGGCCGTCGGTCCGCTGACTCTCACTGCGACATAAACGCGGCCGTCGTCGGGAAGGTTGGCACCCGAGTTCATCGTCGCGCCGGTCCAGCGTTGCAGCACGGAACCCTCGACCGAGGCTCCGGCGGCCTGCGACATGTTCCAGGCACTACAGGTCCAACTCACCGTCATCTTGTTGGAGACCAGGTTGTTGGTGCGCTTCGATTCCTCTTCGCCGCGGATGACGTACTGGCCCTGATAATAAAACGTCGCGCCGGCGACGTTCAGGCCGGCGTCCTGGATCACGACACGGTGCTTCTCGAACGGGAACGAATTGATCATCGCCTGGGAAAGGCTGCGATTGGAATCGCAGTCTTGAGGGCTACCGACGGCAGGATCTCCCTTGTCGAAGTACGAGCAGGCCGGCACCCAGGTGCCGAGCCACGGATTGACTTCTGCGGGCGGCCCCAGCCAGTACTGGTCAGAGTTGTTGCCCGTGCCGTAGGTGTCGGAGCAACCTACGCCGAGGAAGGTGCCGTTCGAAGGATTCTGGCAGGGCGTGCACTGACTGTTCGACAGCGCGTAGAAGCCGTGCTTCAG
>JANMRV010000533.1:0-11947 GCA_031388685.1 Planctomycetota bacterium | reverse complement strand
CGGCCGCGTGTCATGGAAGACACGCGGCCGGCCCGAGGTCAGGAACCCCTTGACGGAGAGCCGGGGATCACTTGGGGAGAATCACGCTGTCGATCACGTGCACCACGCCGTTCTTGGCCTCGATATCGGTCTTGACCACGTTCGCTCCGCCGACCATGACTTTGCGGCCGTCGACCTTGATCGCGACTTCTTGCCCGAGCAGCGTCGGAGCGTTTTCGAGCTTGATCACCTGATCGGCGTAGAAACGTCCCGGGATCACGTGGTACTTCAGGATGTTCGCCAGCTTGTCCTTGTTCTCAGGCTTGAGCAGGCCTTCGACCGTGCCGGCAGGCAGTTTCGCGAACGCCTCGTCCGTAGGTGCGAGGATCGTGAAGGGACCGTCTCCGCCAAGCGCCGTGTCGAGGCCCGCGGCCTTCGCGGCGGCGAGCAGAGTCTTGAAGATTCCGGCACTGTCGGCGACACCGACGATCGTCTTCGTTTCGGGCATGAGCACCGCGTCGATGACGTGGATGACGCCGTTGGAGCAGACGATGTCCGTCTTCGTGACGCGTACGCCGTCGATCGAGACCCCGCGGTCGTCGACCACGATGTCAATGCGTTGTCCGTTCAGCGTGGTCGCGTTCTTGAGCTTGAGCACTTGCTCGGCCTTCACATTTCCGGACACGACGTGATAGGTGAGGATTGCGCTCAAGGTCGACTTCGCCTTGGGATCGAGCAGGCCCTCGAGTGTTCCCTTCGGCAGCTTCGCAAAGGCCGCATCGGTCGGCGCAAAAACGGTGAAGGGACCCGCGCCCTGGAGCGCGTCGACGAGACCCGCGGCCTTGAGCGCAGCGGCCAGAGTGTTGAATTGCCCGGCAGCGACCGCGGTGTCCACGATGGTCTTGCCATCGCCGACGTAGGCTGCGGTCGAGGTGGAGCAGGTCTTGCTGTCGCCCGCGTTGGCGAGCATGGGAACCGCAGCGCAAAGCGCGCCGAGTGTCAGGATCGAGAGAGTCTTCATTGGATTGAATTGAATGGGGTGAACTAGGTTCAGAGCCCTTTGGCGGATGGGGTTGTTTGCGTACGGAAGGCTGTTCGGGACCCGCCGCAGCCTGGATTCAACGAACGGACCAGAAATCCCCGTCGCGGGCAGGCCAACTCCGGGTCCTTTGGGGAGTGCCGCCTGAGCCCTGCGCGTCCCTGTGCTGATTTGCGTAAGGGAATCGCAATGGCGCCGAGGGGAAAACAAACGTGTGGAAGGGCGCGGCGGAATACGTCACTCGACGCATCCAGGGGGAGCTGCGGCGGAACTAGAAACAACGGCATGCAGGTCGAGCCGCTGCCTGGATTCTTCGAACCCTTCAGCGCGCTGGGCCACCCGTCCAGGGCGCTGGTTTTTTTTACTGCTCGCGATTCCGCTCTTGCGCAAGACCCGCGGCGATGGGCGGCGCGTGGCCTTGCTCGGCGTGTACGCCTTCGCCTGCGTGCTGCTGCTTTCGATGAGCGGCGTGTTCTACATGCTGCAGCGCGAGGGCCAGGCACGCGAGGTGCTCGGTCGCCTCGACAAGGCGGCCCTCTTCATCCTGATCGCGCGCACGCACACGCCGGTCCAAGCAATTTTCTTCGGCGGCGTCGCGCGCTAGGGCGTGCTGCTCGCCATGTGGCTGATCGCGGCGATCGGCATCACACTGTTCTCGATCTTCTACGATGAACTCCAACGCAGTCTGGGGACCGGCGTCTACCTGCTACTCGGTTGGATCGCGAGCCTCTCGGGCCTGATCGTCTGGCGCCGGATCGGCACGGCGCAGGTCGCGTTGCTCGCACTCGGCGGAGTGGCCTACTCGCTGGGCGCGCTCCTGTTGGGACTGGATTGGCCGACACCCGTGCCCGAGGTGTTCGGTGCGCACGAACTGTGGCATCTCGCGGTGCTCACGGGCATGGGGCTGCACTGGAGCTTCCTATTCAAGAACGCCGCCCGGCCCATGGACGGTTGAGCGAAGCTGCGCCTACTTCTTGAGGAAGGCTCCGAAGACGAAGAACACGAAGCCGAACGCGATCGCCAGCACTCCGATCACGATGCGGATCCAACCCATCCAGACCGCGGAGCGGCCTTTCATCTCGCCTGATTTCCCGAGCACCGCGAGCATCGCCGCCCTACTGCCGGTTTCTTCGGCATGTTTCGTGCGCACGTTGGCGCGACCAACGAAAATCATCCAGGCACCGAAGAGGATGCAGACGGCGAGAACGCCCAGGCGCTGGGCGAGCGGCTCATCCGGAGCAAGGAACGCGGCAAAGGGCTGGTGGCGCATCGCGCAAGGTTAGGAAATGCCGACCGCCGCGGTCCAATCGAGTGACTCAGGGGAGCCTCGTGGCGGCGCGAGGCTCGACTACCCGACGTGGAATGGTTGTGATCCACGGATGAGCTTCGAGACCGGCAGCCGATCCTCGAGCGACTTTCTCCGCCGGCTGGGGTTCGCGCTTGCCTGCGCCGGCATCAGCGCCCTGCCCTCCGCGGCCCAAGATTCGATACCGCCCACGGGTTACGACGTCACGGTCTGGTCGATCGCCGAGGGCCTGCCGCAGAGTTCGGTCAACAGCATCGTGCAGGCGACAAGCGGCGAGTTGTGGCTCGCCACCTTCGGCGGCCTGGCGAGTTTCGATGGCGTGCGCTTTCGCTGTCTCGACATGGACACGTCTGCGGAGTTGCCCTCGCAGCGGCTGACGGCAGCGCTATTCGACGATCAGGGCGCGCTGTGGGTGGCGACGCAGAACAACGGCCTCGTGAAGCTGCGCGACGGACGCGTGATCGCGACCCTTTCAAAGCCGCCGGCAAGTGGCGAAATTTTGGCGCTGGCGCTCGATGGAGCGCAGAACATCTGGGTCTGCAGCAGCACAGGCCGGTTGTACCGCTACGCGGATGAAGTTTGGTCGCAACCCATCGGCGACGTATTTCCAGGCAGCTACGGCAGTCTTTGCCGGGCAGGTGACGGAACAATTTGGGCCGCGCACAATCGCGAACTCTTGCGTTTCGACGAGAACGGGGCTGTCGTGCAGCGCACGCAGTCCCCGGCCCTGATCCAATCGATCGCTATCGACGGGTCCAAAGCTTGCTGGCTCGGCACGAACGCGGGACCCGCACGCCTGCGCGGGAACGCGATCGAGATACTCTCGGTCGAGCCAGCGCTACCTGCTCCGACGTTGATCGTTTTGCCGGTCGATGACGATCACGTGTGGGCTGGATCCGCGCAAGGACCACGGCTCCTGGTGCGCGACGCCGCGAGCGCTCGTTTCCTCCAACAGCCGCTGCCGCGAGGGCTGCCCGCGAGCTTTGGCGTGCGCTGGATGTTGCGCGATCGCGAAGGCAACGTCTGGATTGGATCTTCCACCGACGGGCTCGCGCGGCTCACGCCGCAATGCCTGCGCGAGTTCTCGATTTCCGCGCCGGCTCGGCCCGCGTCCGCGCTCATCGGCGCAGCCGGCGGCGATTGTTTCATCGCTGCGGAGTGCGACGGTGTCGCCCGTGTGAACCGTGATGGAACTCTCGTCGAAATGCTCGCGCTGCCGTCGGCCAACGGCAAGGCGGCCTGTGCGTATTCACTGCTGTCTGACTCGCGCGGACGTCTGTGGATCGGAGCCCAAGGCCAGCTCCTGCGCCAGGAGGACGAAGAGATCAGGCTCCTGCCGCTCGAACTCAGCGGAGCGCGCGTGTCGCACATCGTCGAAGACAGCGTTGGGGCAATCTGGCTCGTGACCTCCGACGGACTGCTTTGGGAACTCGATGCCGAGGGTCGTGAGCTCAACCGGACGCAGATCGAGATCGGCACCAGTTCGCTGGTCAGCGCACCGGACGGAAGCCTTTGGCTCGGTGGCGACGGAGTGCTCGTGCGATTCGATCACGGCAGCTCGCAGCGCTTCGGCCCCGAGCAGGGCATGCCGCGCGGCAACATTCGAGACGTGTTGTTCGACGACGATGGAAGCGTATGGATCGCGGCCTACGGCGGCGGACTCGGGCATCTCGTCGATGGCCAGGTGACGCGCATCGCGCGCGAGCAAGGCCTGCCCGATGCTTCGCTGACGCGCATCTTCGACGACGGCTTGGGACGCATGTGGCTCTTGTCCAACGCCGGCTTGATCATCGTGCTGCGCTCGGAACTCGCCGAATTGTCAGCCGCTTCGCGTCGAGAACTCGATCCGATCTTGCTGGGCCCTGAGTCCGGCATCAGCGAAGCCAGGTTCGGCGCGCCGGCAGGCTTCAAGGACGAAGACGGCAGCCTTTTCTTCGGGACGATTCGCGGGGGTGTGCGCATCGATCCCTGGCTCTTCCCGTTCAACCGCCTGCCTCCGGCGACGCGCATCGAACAACTGCTCTGCGACGAACGCCTGTCCGACATCACCGACAATGCTGCGAAAGTGCCGCCGGGCACGCGGCGGCTGCGCTTCGACTTCACCGCCTTCGCGCTCTCCGTTCCAAAGCGCGTGCACTTCAGCTACAGGGTCGAAGGCTTCGATCCGCGTTGGATCGACGTGGGACCGCAGCGCAGCGTCGAATACTCGGCGCTCTCGCCAGGCCTGTACACGTTCGAGGTCGTGGCGCGCAACGAACACGGCGTCTGGAGCACACAGCCTGCGTCGCTGCGCTTCGAAGTCCTGCCCATGTGGTGGCAACGTCGCTGGGTGCAAGCCTGCGCGCTGCTGGCGGTGTTGCTTGCGCTGTTCATCCTGCACCGCCTGCGCGTGGCGGCTGTCGATCGCCGCGGACAAGTGCTGCTCGCGGCCAACGAAGGCCGGCGTGTGGCCGAGGCGCGCGAGTCGCGCATGCGCGAAGAACTCGCGCACATGAGCCGCGTGGCCACGGCCGGCGAACTGGCGACTTCGCTTGCGCATGAAGTCAATCAGCCGCTCGCCGCGATCGTCGCCAATGCCTCCGCCGCGCGCCATCTCTTGCTGCGCGACGGCGCGAAACCGGCCGAACTGGCCGAAATCCTCAAGGACATCGCGCGCCAGGGCGAGCGCGCTTCGGAAGTGATCCGGCGCATGCGCGAATTCCTGCGCAAGCGCGAATCCGAACGCAAGCCGGTGTCGATTGAGGAGATCGTGCGCAGCACACTGCCCCTGGTCCGGCGCGAATTGGACGAGCAGTGCGTTCAGTTGAATCTCGAGATCGAGCCCGATCTGCCGCAGGTCATTGCCGACGCGGTGCAACTTCAGCAGGTCCTGGTGAACCTGATCAAGAACGCCTGCGAGGCAATGTCCAATGCGAGCGGGCTTCATCGGATCGTGATCAGCGCCTCGAAGGCTGCGGGCCGCGTCCAATTGCAAGTCCGTGACAACGGCCCGGGCCTCGCGCCAGGCGTCGAGAAGCGGCTTTTCGAACCCTACGTCACGACCAAGACGGGCGGCATGGGACTCGGGCTGGCTATATGCCGTACCATCGTGGAAGCCCACGGTGGACGATTGAGCGCCTCCCCCGCAGATGCCGGCGGAGTGGTGTTTCGCTTCGACCTGCCGACCCAATCCTCATGACTGCTGCCGAAATCGTCTTTCTTGTCGACGACGACGCGGACCTGCGCACAGCGACGACTCGCTTGCTTGGCGCTTGCGGTTTTCTCGTGCGTGCCTTCGCCTCGGCCGAGTCTTTCCTGGCCGCTTTCGATCCAGCGCAACCGGGTTGCCTGCTCCTCGACTTGCGCATGCCCGGCAAGAGCGGACTCGAACTTCAGCAGGCGCTGCGACAGCGCGCCGCGCAGTTGCCGATCGTGTTCCTGACCGGCCACGCAGACGTGCCGACCAGCGTCTACGCCATGAAGGAGGGTGCGGTCGACGTGCTCGAAAAACCCGTGGCTGAGGACACGTTGGTCGCGGCCTTGAAGCGCGCGCTCGAGCGCGACAAAGAGCTTCGCAAGCAGCGCTCAGATCGATCCGAGATCCAGCGGCGCTTCGACAGCCTGACGCCGCGGGAGCGCGATGTGTTCCGCGAATTGATCGCCGGCCAGCGCAACAAACAGACCGCGCACGCGCTGGGGATCGCGGAGCGCACGGTCAAATTGCACCGCGCGCACGTGCTCGAAAAAATGGGCGCAGCGACGCTGGCCGACTTGGGCCGGATCGCGGAGCGGCTTGGCCTCGGCGGTCGCAATGCCGAGTCGGCCAAGCCCTCGGAGCGCGAGTAGCCCGCACCTCACTCACACGCGGATGAGCTTGATGCCCGGACGGTGCCTGGCACCGTACGGGCGAGACAATCAAAGCAATCCCGTGGGCGGCCCGAGCAGCGCCCTCCAGGCCGTGGCGCACACGGAATGACTCATCGATACGGCGAGTTCGCCCGACATCGCTTCAAGCACAAGTCTCATGATGTGATAGGTCACGAACATACCGGCGAAGACCCAGGCGACACGCGAAGAGAACGCAATGCGCGCCAACCACTCGAAGCGCCGGCCGCGCCGCAGCTCGAGGACCGCGATCGGAATCGCCAGCGCGGTCAGCGCGAAGAGCAGCGGACCGAAGAGGTGGAAGCCGAACGCTTCGCCGAACGCGCCGTGCGTCATCGCGCAAAACGAGCGCGTCAGGCCGCAAGCCGGACACGGGATCCCCAACAACAATCGTGAACCGCACAGTACGGGGCCGTCGCTCACCCAGGGCGCGTAGGCAAAGCTAGCGCCGAGAATGAGCGCGGCTACCGCGCACGCGCCCCACCGAAAGCGAATCGCTCGAAGGCCGAGCCCCGCCTCAGCTGAGTTTGTTCTGGACGTCATCGAGTTCGTTCAGATGTCCCTGAACGATCATCGCGGACACGGCCGGAACGAAGAACCCCAGCACGACGAGCAGCACGCTCTTGTCCTTGAGCGCGTCGGCGCGCCCGGTCGCCCGCCCCAAGTCCTCCAGGGCCTGGCCGGCCATGTAGTAGAAGTAGAGGTTCACCGGGAAGCAGCAACCCGCGATCACGGCGACCGGCATCGAGATGATCTGCCGGCCGGCCACTCCATTGAGCACCTCCGCGGCCTTGATGTTCCAGTAGATCAGGTACAGCCCGCAGGTGATGAACCCGAAGATCAGGACAAGGATGGGGTCGTTGCGAAAACGCGGGATCGACTTCAGGTCCATGCGGGAGAATCCTCGTGGGAAGCGGAACTCTAGGGGCGCCGGTTGAGTCGCAGAGCTTAGCGCGCGGCGCACGACTTGGGCAGCATCCAGATCCGTACCCGGCCCGGGCCGGTTCCAGTCCTGAGAACGGCGCCCATCGCGCGCCTACTTCTTCGGCGGAGGCTCCAGGCCTTCGTTGACGATGCGCTCGAGCGTCGATTCCGCGAGACTCGAGGGATTGTCGATCCAGCGCAAGTTCCCGAAACGGTCAACCAGCGCCAACATCGGAATCGTCTCCACCTTATATGTGTTGCTCGTCCCGCCGTTGTCCTGCATGACCGTGAACGGAATGCGCTTCTCGACCAGGTGCGCTCGCACGACGTCGGGCGTCTGGCCCTTGCTCTTGTTGATCACGCCGACGAAACGCACGCCGAGGGGTTCATAGCGTCGCTGGAGGTCGAGCACGAAGGGCAGTTCCTTCTCGCAGTTCGGACACCAGGTGGCGAAAAAGTAGATCGCGACCACCGCGCCGAGTTGCGCCTCGAGCGGCAGCGGATCGCCGCTGTACCACAGCTCGCCCTTGTAGGCCGGCGCGGGCTTGTCGAGCATTTGCGCGCGCGCAAGCTGGGTTTTCATCTTCGCCAGCATGTCCGGGGGCGCGCCGATTTCCTTGATCCAGCGGCCCAGGTCGGCGACCGCGTCCTGCGTGCGCAGCAAGTGTCGCCGCACGTTCGCGCGCTGATCGAGAGCCTTGCCGAAGTAGACGCGATCGCCGGGAAACTTCTCGAGCACGTTCGAGTAGTCCGTCTCCGCGGCTTCGAGATCGCCCGAAAAAAGGTGCACCGAACCCTGCACGTAACAAGCGCGCGACGCTTCGGGTGCGCTCGGATGTTCCGAAGTCACCTTGCGAAGCAGCGACATCGACTTGTCGAAACGCGCCAGCGCCTCTGGTGTCATGCGCTGCAGAATCTGAGCGCTGCGGCCGGCCGTGAACCAGCACACACCGGCTTCGACGCTGCTCAAGAGCGCCTTCGGCGACTGCGGAAAATCGCGGCCGATTTTTTCGAAGGCCGCGGCGGCTTCCAGGTTGGCGCCCCTGGCCTTGAGTGCCGCCGCCGCCTTCCAGGCATCGTCCTCGGCGTCGCGCGCGAAAGGCACGAGCACGAGAGGCAGGCAGGCGAGCAGCAGAAGTCTGAACGGATGTTGGAGCATGGGAGTGCGCGTCGTCACAGCCGAAGCGAGTCCATCCTATCGGACTCGCGGCGCTCCGAGGTTCGCTGAAAGCGCCCTCGCAAGGGTCAGGATTCCCGCAACGGAGCGCAGGCTGGAAGGAACTTCGCGTACGGATCCGGGCCGACTTGGCAAAGCCGGCCCGCGGCGTCAGGCTCTGCGGCGGGAAATCCGTCCACGCGCCACTCAATCCGCTGTGCGGCGGCTGACCAGGAGGCCTCGCATGCTTTCACGAACTCTATGGATTGCATTATTCGCGTGGGCCGCGAGCTGTTTCTCGGCCTGCGCGCCGATCAGTTTTGGCAAGCAGGAACTCGCGCTGCGCCACGACGCGAAAGCGAATGCCGTCGATCTGCTGATCGTGTACGACGAGATCGAGGCCAGCGGAGAGGCTCAAAGCTCCTACGGTTTCGCCACGCGCGTCAGCGGCGGCAAACGCGAATTCATGATCTACGACTGGCCGCTGCACTTCGACCTCGACAGCATCAAGCAGAAGTGCGAGGAAGAGGCTGAAGACGAGACCTCACGCTGGCGCGAGTGGAAACTCGAAATGGTAAGAGGCTTCCAGGGTGTCAAGGTCGAACACTCCGGTTACTTCGCGGGGGAGCACGGACGACTTGGCCTGTTCCAGAGTCTTCATTTCGCTGACGCCGCGCACTGGATCCATCTGATCGAACGCGCCTTGTACATCGGCATCGAGGAATCCGTGGCCAAGGGCACGTTCGAGAGCGACTTCAAACTGCTCGACGCGCAGAGCCGCGAGCTGTGGATCGCGATGGCCAAGGACAAGCGCAGCTGGCTTGCGTTGCAGGATGGCGCGTTGGTCGTGGACTTGCCCATCTCGGGAGCCTGCGCGGGCCGCCTGGTCGCGGAGATCCTGAGAAGCTCCGGTGAGAATGCGGATTTCGCGCGCTTCTTCGCCGGCCTGGCTTCACACCTCACGGAAATGAACATCGCGAACGATCATGTCGTGCTGCGCTGGAAGCTCGACGGCCCGACGTTCACGCTCGCTGCGCCCAAGGGGCACGAGTACAGCGACCAACTCGCGAAAACGCTGCGCGAATCGAAGTCGCTGCCCGAGAAATTGATCTCGCGCGAAACCGTCGTGCGCAGTTTCTCCGAGCACTGAGCCCGAGTGCGCGATCAGGAATCCACCCGTGCTGTCGGTCGGACGAAAGTGTGGCCCGACTAGGCCGGAGATCCTGCGCGCCCTCTGAACCGCACGCGACGCGAAGAGGCTGGAAGCGAAAACCCTCGGGCCTTCGTGCAGGCTCACGTAAGAAGCCGTCGAGCCGCCGACCGACCGAATGGGAGTGGGCTGCCTGAACACCCTGTAGCCTTTCATCGGTGATTTCCGCGTCTCGCTCTCTGCGTTCATCGGCGCCGATCCGAGCAGATCGCACGCCGCGTGCCTGGCGTGCTACCGCGACGACTGCGTCTAGCTGGAACTCACGGCCGGTCCGGCCCTGGAGCCGCGCGAGTGGGCCGAGCGCTGGAGACGCCACCGCGGAACCCGGCGAAAATGACGAGCCGGCGAAGGACGGAGTAAGCACAGCGGCGACAGGTGGCCTGGAACAGACTACGCCCTTCGCCGCTCGAAACCGACGCTTCGCGATAGGCTTGACCTACGTTGCGCCTACCCAGTCGTGACCAGGGCCTGACCTCAGGACCACCGACTCGATTCGCCGGTGGCATAGGACATCAACGGAAGTGCACATGAAAAAAAATCTCACGATCGCCGCGATTTTGGCCACAGGTTGCCTGTCGCTCGCGCTGCTGGCCGGCGCCGGTGGTCAGGACAACAACTTGCCCAACTATCTGCGCGGCTGGCCGAGCTACGCCCATAATTCACAGCACACGGCGTTGTCGCCTGTCGCCGCGCAACCTCTCAACCAGATCCACTGGCAGACGCCGGTCGACCTTTTTCCCCAGTATCAGAGCAACCTGCTGCTGATCCACTACGGCAGCCCGCTGATCACGGCGCGCAACAACGTGCTGATCACGGTCAAGACCGGCACCACGGGCGGCTTCCGCGTCGATTCGCGCAAGGGCTCGAACGGGGCACTCAACTACACGGTGGCCACGGACTACGTGCTGCCGAGCACCAGCGCGTGGACGCCTTCTTGCGGTCCGACATTGACGCCCCAAAACGCGCTCGTGGTCCCGGCCATCGGCGGCACGATCCTCGTGCGCCGCAGCGCCGACCTGACGACGGGGGCCACGGTTCGGCAAGCCTTCTACGGCATCGCCAACTACAACGCCGCGCCCGGGACCTACAACACGAACGTCAAGATCAACACGCCGATCACCAGCGACACCCACGGCAATCTCTACTTCGGCTTCCTGGCCAGCACGAATCCGATCGGGCTCGTCAGCGGGCTCGCGCGAATGGACCGCAACGGCAACGGCATCTGGGTCTCGGCGACGAGTGCCACCGCCGATGCGGCGATCGGCAAATGCGCCATGAATTGCGCTCCGGGCCTCTCGCCCGACGGTTCCGTCGTTTATGTCGGCATGCGCGGGAACACCTCGAGCACCGGCTATCTCGTCGGCCTGAACAGCACGACGTTGGCGACGCTCTACAAGGTCAAGGTGAAGGATCCGAAGTCGGGCAATTTCGCCTCGCTGAACGACTCGAGCACCTCGTCCCCCACGATCGCTTCGGATGGAGAGGTCTACTTCGGTGTGCTCGAGAGCCCGGGCGGCTCCAACCACTCGCGCGGCTGGATGCTGCACTTCAACTCCACGCTGACGACGACCCTGACTCCGGGCGCCTTCGGCTGAGACGACACCGCTTCGGTCTTCGACTCGTCGGCCGTTCCTCAGTACGCGGGGACGTCGCCGTACTTGTTGCTGACGAAGTACAACAACTACGCGGGAGCCGGCGACGGTCTGAACAAGGTAGCCGTGCTCGATCCGCATGCGTCGATGATCGATGTGATCTCCGGCATCCCCGTCATGAAAGAGATCCTGATCAAGGTCGGTCCGACCCCCGACCCGCCGAATCAGGGACCGGGAAGCCCGAACGCCGTTCGCGAATGGTGCATCAACACGGCCGCCGTCGACGTGCTGGGCAAGTGCGCCATCGTCAACAACGAGGACGGCAAGTGCTATCGCTGGGACTTCGCGACGAACACACTCATTCAGCCGGTGACACTCACGGCGGGCATTGGCGAGGCCTACACTCCGACACTGATCGGGCCTGACGGCCAGAGCTACGCGATCAACGACGCGAAACTGTTCGCACTCGGGCAGTAGTCCAAAGCAGTCAGCGGTCGCGCGCTGCCGGCGCGTCCGACGGAAGGCGAGCGCTCGTCGGCGCGGCCCTTGACACGGCCCGCGGACGAGCGCTCGCTGCATTTCGGGCGCGACGGCGGCCGGAACTCCCTCGCCGACATCGCAGGGATACTGCCCCGCATGATTGTGCCGAGCCTGCCCGCCTCGACTTCTGGCGGGCGACTCGAGACCCCGTCGGGCCCGCCAGAAGTCGAGGCGAAAAGCGGCCCTAGCACAAGCTCGGCACGATCATGCGGGGCAACATCTCTTGCCGGCATCCCTATCGCGCCTGAGACATCGGGTGTAGGTTCCTCGTCAGCCCCGAGACTCTCCGACCCATCCGGCGCCGACTCCCGAGGCCGATCCCCCGCATCTCAGTTGA
>JANMRV010000498.1:0-6654 GCA_031388685.1 Planctomycetota bacterium | reverse complement strand
AACAGCAGCACCGGCAGCCATGCCGACATCAGCGGCGAGAGGTCGCCCGACAAACCCATGGAACGAGCCACGAAATCCACACAAAAGAAGGCTACGCACAACAGCAGTCCGCCCATCACCGCTTCGCCGGCCTTGCCGCGTTCGCGGCCGACGAGGAATGGAATGGCGCACAGGACCAGCACGATGTTGCTCAACGGGAACGTCAACAGGTACTGCAGCAGCGTCTGGTAGCCCGTGTTGTCGGGATCGCGGGCGGAGAGGTCGAGCACTTCCCTGAACGACAACTCGAGCACGCGCTTGCGCGCCTTGTCCGCGGTCAGAACGTCCTTCGGCGTGAACTTGACAACTCCTTTTCGGGCGTCCAGCCACACGGCCGGCTCCAGTTTGGATGCATCGCCGACCTCGCGAATGGAGCCGTTCTCGAGTTTCCAGCCGGTCTGTGACGCGTTGTCCACCCAATAGAAGCGCTCGGCGATCAGACGCACGACTACGCCGCCCTGGGTCAGTGTGGCTTCCAGGCCCTGCCCATGCGGCGCCTGCCGCTCGACGCCGCCGACGCGTAATTCGCCGATACGCACGACGTTGCCGGCAAGATCGCGAAACCAGACGTTCTTCAGCAGCGCCTCTTCGCGATGGTTGTGGAGACTGTCGAAAAGCGCCTCGCGGCGTTCGCCGATCAGCGCATCGGCGTACTCGCGAATCGAGAAGGCCGCCCCGGCCGCCATCAGCGCGCCGACGAATACACAAGCGAGCAGTCGTTGGGCACTGACGCCCGCGGAGAGTCCGGCGGAAAGTTCATTCTTCTTCACCAGCCGCGAGACGGTGAACATCGCCGCGACCACTGTGACGAAGGGCGAGGCTTGGACGTAGAGGAAGGGCGCGCTCAGCGCGTAGTACTCGAGCAGGCGCAGCACGGAAGTACTCTTGCCGTCCTCGCCGGTCTCGAAGTACGAAAGGTGCGAGGCCATGTCGATCACGACGAAGAGTCCGACGACCAGCAGCACGGCCGTGGCGTACGACATCGCGAAGATCGAGGCGACGTAACGATCGAGCCTGCCGAAGACCCGCAGGTTGCCGAGCTTCATTTGCGGAAGGCCTTGCAGCACAAAAGCAGGCCCGCGCAGCTGAACAGGAACGTGGTCGCCCAGGCGCCGACAGCCGGCGGGATCATGCCCCAGCCGCTCAGCGTCTTGCCCAGGCGAATCGAGAGCAGGTAGAAGAGCAGCGCGTAGCCGACCGCGGCCGCGAGCGCTCCAAGCTGCGTGCCGCGGCGCAGCAAGAGTCCCGTGGGCACGCCCAACAGGATGAACATGAAATACGTGGCGGTCAGCGTGTTGCGACGATGCCACTCGTACGTTGCGGCGCCGATGTCCTTCTCGGGCACCTGCCCGCTAGCCAGCATCTTGCTGAGCTTGTTGCTGGTCTGGTAACGCCACTGCGTGCGGTCTTTCGGCTTGATCTGCAGCAGATCATCGACATCGACCTCGAAAGCGAAATGTCCGAGTTGCAAGTCGTGCCCCTCGTCGGCGCTGCGCGGCCGCGTCAGGTCGACGCGCATGCAATCCTCCGGGAAACTGAAGGTGGCAATGTCGGCGAAGATCGTGCGGCCGGCCTGCGATTCGCCCTTGGCTCCACTGCCTCGCGCCGTGGCCGGCAGGTGGATGGTCACGTCGCGAAACGTGTTGCTGTCCGGATCGCGGGACTGCGCTGAAAGGTAGAAATCGTTGAATGCGACTTCCGTGCGGCCCGGATTCACGTTGCGAAAACTGTTGACCAGGATGCTGCGCGCGTATTCGCGCTTGACGAAGGAAAGGCCCGGAGAAATCTCGGTCGAAAGCCAATGCGAGAAGCCGCCCAGGACCAGGGCGACCACGACCGCCGGCCAGACCATGCGCACGGGGTGCACGCCGGCCATGCTAATCGCGGTCCACTCGTTGTCCCCCGCCAGCCGGGCATAGGTCGAGACCAGCGCGAGCAGGAAACCGATCGGCATCAGGTAGGGCACGAGGTCCACCAGCACGATCGGCAGGAAGCCGAGCAGGGCCGACATGTTGACGCCACCCAGCGTGTGCACGGCGCTGACGACGATCCCGGGGATGGCGATGAAGAACAGCCCGCCCGCGGAAACGACCACGGCCGCGGACAGCAATTGCAGGACATAGAGGAAGAGCGTCACGGGGCGCTAGTCTAGTCCTCGCAAGGCACGAATCGCCAAGCCGCAAGCGCGCTGTGACGTTGTAGGCGCCTGACACTAGCCAGGCCGAAGGCCCGGCTCCGCTGAAACGCTAACGAAGGTCCGCACGATGAAAACTCGCTTCGAACTCGCCACGCTGCTCGCTTCCCTGCTCGTTTTCCTTCAGCCGGCGGCCCAATCCCCCAGCGCGACGCTTCCGGGCGTGCCGACGGCGGTTCGCGAGGCCCTGTTGCGCGGCGACACGAAGCTGTCGCTCGAGGAGCTCGAGAAGGCGGCGACGGCGGAGCCCAAGGCGGCGGACACCCTGCTGTACCTGAAAGCCGTGGCGCTCGCCGCCGCGAACCAGCGCGTGGAGGCTCTCGCGGTGCTCGACCAGTTGGAGCGCGCGGCTCCGCAATCAATCTGGATCTGGAAGGCCACGTTCCTGCGCGCGGACCTGTTGCGCGACGAACGGCGTTTCGCCGAGGCGGCGGCAATTTACGAAGCTCAAGCGTTGCGACTCTCCGGCTCCGATCGCCAGGCTGAGTTGGCCCAGGTCTACTTGAAGTTTGCGGAGGAACTGGCCGCGACGCCGCTGAGCACGGGCGGCAAGCCCGACTTCGTGCGCGCCGCGGACCTGTTCAACCGCGTGCTGGAACTGGGCGCGCCGGACAGTCTGCGCGAGCGAGCCGCCTATCGCCGCGCACAATGCATCGAGGCCAGCGAGAACTGGGGCGGGACGATCCAGGCCTATCAGGAATACCTGAGCGCTTTCGATCCGACGGGCGAGACCAAGGCAGGGGTCGGTTCGCCGCAATGGATCTTCGCCGCGCGTCTCGCGCGCGCACGCGCGCAGCACAAGGCCGGGGATGCAGCCGGCTCGCGGCGCGGTCTGGAGGATCTGTCCGCCGAGCTGCGCCGCGCCGCGGCCGGCGAGGGCAAGCTCGGGCCGGCGACGCGCAAGCTCGCCCCAGACACGTTGCGCGCCGTGCTCGACCTCGATGGAGAGGCGCAGTACGCGCTGTCGGCGACTTGGTTCTCCCTGAGCAACCAGGGACTCGGCATCGCGGCATTGCAGCGTTTCGTCGAGCGCTTCCCCAATCACCCGCGCGCGCTGCAGGCGCGGCTCGATCTGGCCGAAGGCCTGCTGTCCGCCCATCGCACCGATGAGGCCATCGCCGTCGTGGAGTCGATCCTCGCCTTGCCCAAGCCGAAGGAAGGTGAAGCGGCGCGCGAAGCCACGCGCATCGCCGCCCGCGCTCTGTTCCTCAAAGCCTGTGCGTTCACGCGCGCGGATCGCCACGAAGAAGCGCGCGCGGTGTACGCCGCCTACACGGTCGACTACCCCTCAGGCGTCGATTGGAATTCGGCGCAGGAGTGGATCCTGACCAGCGAGTACAACGTCGGCGAGACGTTGCGCGAGCGCGAAGAGTTCGACGCCGCGAAGAAGAGTTGGAGCGAGTACCTCGCGCGTCACCCGCTAGATCCCCAGGCGCCGAATTTCCTGTTCGACATCGGTGAACTGGACGCCGCGGTGGCGCAAGCCGAGGCGACGCCGCAAGCGGAACGCGCCGGCCGCTGGCACGGCGCGATCGCCAGTTGGCGCGAACTGGAGGCCAAGTACGCGGACAAGGATGCCAATTGGACCGGTCGCGCGCGCCTGCGCATCGGCGGAGTCCTGGAATCCGAGCTCGGCGATTTTCCCGGCGCCATCGCCGCCTACAAGTCCTGCGAGGGAACGCCCGTCGCGGGTGAAGCACTCGCCGCCCTGCGCGCCATGACCGAACCGGCGCTGCGGCTCTCCGTCGAGACGAGCGTACTCGCAAGCGAGCCGCTGCGCGCCAAGCTGAACGTTCGCAATCTGGAAAAGGTCAGCGTCGAGCTGTGGCGGCTCGACCTCGAGGCGTACTACCGCAAGAACCTGACGCACACGGGCGTCGAAGGCTTGGATCTCGATCTGATCAGCGCCCAGCAGAAATTCGAGCTGCCGGTCGCCGGGTACGCGCTGTACAAGCCGGTCGAGCAGGACTTTGCCCTCGACGTGGAAGGCCCGGGCGCGTGGGTGATCGCGGTCAGTTCCGGCAAGCTGCGCGCAACCGCTCTGTGCCTGCGCAGCGACCTCGACCTGATCGTCAAGTCGAGCGCCGACGAAACCCTGGTCTTCGTGCAGGACATGGCGCGCGGCGAACCCGCGGCCGGTGTGCGCGTGCTGGCTGCACTCGGCGAGCGCAAGGCAAGCGCGGCGCCGGTCGTGCTCGAGGGCCGAACGGATGCGCGCGGCTTCGTGCGCTTCGTGCTCGAACCGCGCTCGACTTCCGGCGAGGTCAGCGTGCTTTGCCTTCGCGAAGGCCACTTCGCTTCGAGCGGAGTATCGTTCGAAGTCGCGCCGGCGGCGACCCTGCTGCCGCGCGCGCTGCTCTACACCGATCGGCCGGCGTATCGGCCGGGCGAATCCGTGCACTGGCGCGCGATCGTGCGCGGCGCGCAGGCGGGACAGTTCGTCGTGCAGCCCGGCCGCAAGGCGGAAGTGCGCATCAGCGACGCGCGCGGACGAATCGTGAGCACGCAGTCGCTCCCTCAATCGGAGTTCGGCACGCTCAGCGGCGACTTCGAATTGCCTGCCTGGGGGCCGCTGGGCAATTGGACGATGTCGCTCGCACTCGAGGAATCCGCGGTCGTGAACGCTTCGTTCACGGTCGCCCAGTTCCAGCTGGTGCACGTCTCGCTCGACGTGAACTTCGAACATCCGGTCTACTACCGCGGCGAAGACGCGGTCGCGATCGTGGACGCGCATTATTCCCACGGTGGCCCGGTGGCGGATTCGCCGCTCTCCTTCCGCTTGCCCGACGGCCGCCTGAGCGCTGGCCGCACCGATGCCGAGGGCCGCGCGCGCGTGGTCTTTCCGACACGCGACCTGGCCGAGGAGCAGGTCCTGGATCTTGGCGTGACCTTGAACGACGAACCGCTGACCACGAACGCGCGCGCCTGGCTCGCCTTCCGCGAGTACTCACTCGCGGCGCGCACGGCGCGCGATGCCTACGCGATCGACAGTCCGTTCACGGTCAAGATCAGCGTGCGCGGACCCGACGGCGCTCCGCTGGCGAAGAAGTTGAAGCTCGCCACCCTGAAGATCACGCAGCGGCCCGGCAGACCGCGCGCGGAGTCGCTGATCTCCGAAGTCGAAGTCAGCACGAATGCCGCCGGCGAAGCGATCCCGGTTGTCAAAGTGGCCAAGGGCGGAAACTACGTGCTGCGCGCGTTCGCCGAGGATCGCTTCGGCAATCCGATCGAGGCTCGCACGGAGGTCGAGATCGTCGGCGACGAGGACAAGACGACGTTGCGGTTGTTGGCCGACACGGACATGTTCAAGGTCGGGGAGACGGGTGCGGTTTCTGCGCTCGAACGCGAGAAGGGCGGACTTGCCTTGCTGACCTTCGAAGCCGGCCGGATCGTCGATTGGCGCTGGATGAAACTCGCCGCGGGCTCGAACCGGATCGAGTTTCCAGTGAGCGACGCTCTCGCGCCGGGGTTCTCGCTGGCCCTCGCCCACATGCGCCGCGGAAAATTCCGCGCGGCCGAGCTGGAGTTCCGCGTCGAACGCGAACTCGAAGTCACGCTCAAGCCACGCGCGGAGACCTTGGTTCCAGGTAGCGAGGGCACGCTCGACATCGAAGTGCGCGACTCGCAGGGCAAACCGGTGGCGGCGGAACTTTCGCTCGCGATCGTCGACGACGCGCTCTTCGATCTCTATCCCGAGAACCTGCCCGATCTGCGCGCGCTCTTCCAGCCGCCGGTTGCCGTGAGCCGGCCGGCCCTCGACACCGAATCGAGTTGCGCGTTCCGCTACGAGGGCACGACTTGGGAGGTCTCCGGCGAAGTGCTGGCCGAGGCGAAGCGCGAACTCGACGACCGCAAGTGGCAGGAGCAGCGCGAAGGCGCGGCCAAGGAACTCGCCGGCCTCGATCGCAAGTCCAGGGCTCCCCTGACGCCGGGCGCGAGCACCGTGGCGCCGGCCGCGGGTGAATTCTTCCTTGGACGTGGCGAGGCGCAGGAGGGCGACCAGCGCCATGCCGGAGGCGCTGGAGGCGGCGGCGGGTACCGCGGTCCGGGTGACCGGGCCAAGGACAAGTCCTCAGGCCCCGAGCCGTTCGCGCTGCGCTCCCCGACCGCGTACTGGTCCGCGGCGATCGCGACCGACGCCGCGGGCAAGGCCAGCGCGAAGTTCACGGCGCCACAGACCTCGGCGCGCTGGCGCGTCAGCGCGCGCGCCGCGGCCAAGGATCCGCGCGCGGCGGACGCGACGGCCTACTTCACGACACGCGCGGCGTTTTTCGTCGAACTGCGCGCGCCGCAGGCCCTGATGGAGGGCGACAAGCCGCGCTGCTTCGCGCGCGTGCACAACACGACGGACAAGCCGATCACCGCCGAGTTGAAACTGGTCCTGCGCGGGGCCGGTGTCGAGTCGACGCTGCCCGCGGGCA
>JANMRV010000465.1:0-12304 GCA_031388685.1 Planctomycetota bacterium | reverse complement strand
GCGATCTTTCGCGCCCAGCTCGCGGGCTGGCTGATCTACCTGATCGGCAACGAAAGCGGTGTCGCCACCGGGCTGGTCGAGGAGAGCCACTGGCTCGAGCAGGAGCGCGATCTACTTGCGAGGCTGTCGGCCCAGGGCGTGCGAGTTACACGCAACTACGCCTGCCTCGAGCACCCGGCGGGCAAAGCTCCTCATCGGCGCCCGTCGGTCTTCCTGCTGCCGGACACGGGCAGTTTCTATCACGCGCTGCAAATGGAAGGCGTCGTGCTCGAACGCAGCTGGGTGATCGGCGACAGCAGCATCGAACTCGCCGCGGGCGAACGCGCGGGCATGCGCACCGCCGGCGTGCGCACGGGACTCGCCCTCAACGACAGGGAACTCGCGGTCGATCCCCAGTTGATCGCCGAGGACCTCGCCGACTTCATCGGCGCCTTGCTCGGCACGCGGGTCGCGGCCTTCTGAAGCGAACTAGCCTGGCGCCTTGGGAGCAGCGAAGGGCCAGGAAAATTTCGTCCAGGGCGGTGCCGAGGGTTTGCGTTCCGCGGGCGTGTGGACGGGAAAGGCGGACTCGTTCGGAACGAGGCGCAACGAATCGCCGCCCTGCACTTGCGTGGCGCGGATCCAGCTTGCGCCGGCGGGCGGATGCAGGATCAGCGGCTGTCCCGCAGCGCAGCCGACACGCCAGCCACCGGCGGGAACTCCGGCGACCCAGTAGCTGCCGCGGCGCAGTTCCAGCCCTGCCGTCGAAACGAGTTCCACGTTGACCGGCACGGAGCGCACGTCGAGCTGCGCTGTGCCGCGGCCGTCGAGGCGCACGCTCCACGTGCCGTCCAGCGACGACACGACCTCGAGCGGCCCAGACAATTCAACGCCGGCTCCGGCAACTGTCAGGCGCGCGCGCGCGTTCCAATCCAGCCGCAGCGTCGTCCGCGGCCGGGATTCGGGCAGTTCGGCTCCGCGCTCGAGCGCGAGCCAACTTTCGCCGGCGAGCACTCGCACGCGGCCCTCGAGCACGTCGAGGCGCGGCGCGCGCGGCGGATCGCCGGCGGTCAACCAAGCGAGCACGAGGATCGGCAGCATGCCCGTGGTTTCGACCGCCGACCGGGGCCAATCTTGAGCAGAGCCCCCCGTCTACTGGCCGTGGGCCAGCACCTGGCGCAGGAAACTGGCGCGCAGACGGTCGCGCTCGGTCGAGTCCAGCAAAGTCGAGCCCCCGTCCTTGGACTGCAGAGCCTGCACGTGACCGCGCTGGATCTGGACGCGCACGCGGTTGAGCGACTCGAGCGTCGCGGCGCTCCACAGGCCCAGGTACAGCCCCAGGCGCAGGTTCGTCAGGTGCGCCAGCGCATCGGCCGTGTTCATCGCGCGCGCCGTGCGCAACATCCCGTAGGAGCGGCCCACGCGATCGACGAGGCCGGCGCGATTTTCCTCGAGCAGCGCGCTGCGCACCGAGCGCTCGAAACGCACGATCACCGGGACGATCTCCTCGATCTCGGAGACCAGTTGCTCTTCCGTGCGCCCGAGCGTGACTTGATTCGAAACCTGGTAGTAGTCGCCGAACGCGCGCGATCCCTCGCCGTACAGGCCGCGCACGGCGAGCCCCGTGCGCTGCGCGGCCGTGAAGACCTTGTCGCGTTCGCTCGTCACCAGCGAAAGCGCCGGCAGGTGCAGCATCACCGACGCGCGCAAACCTGTTCCCACATTGGTCGGGCAACAGGTCAAGTAGCCGTACTGCGAATGCTGCGCGTACTGCAGACGGCTTTCGAGTTTCTGGTCGACCGCGCGCGCGAGGCGGAAAGCCGCGGCCACCGAGAATCCCGGCGAGAGGGCCTGGATGCGCAGATGGTCCTCCTCGTTGACCATGATGGAGACGTTTTCCTGGCCCGTAAAGGCGACCGCGCGGCCGGGCAGGGCCGGCCGTTCTTCGGCGTTGGGAGCCAGATCGCGGCTGACCAGGTGGCGCTCGCGCAGCAAGAGGCGCAGCAGCGGTGATGCCTGCTGGATCTCGACCCAGTGAATCTCGTCGCCGAGGTCGAGCGCGCCGAGCACGGGTTCGAGCGTGTTCGAAAGTTCGACCGCGCGCTCCGGGGTCAGGCGCGAGACGAACGGGTAACCCTCGACGTTGCGGGCCAGCCGCACACGGCTGGTGACCACGACATCGCCTTCGGGTCCGGACTCGCACAACCAGCGCCCGAGGCGGTCGGCGAAACGATTCGGTTCGATTGCGGGGTGGTTCAAGCGGGTTTGAGCCGGTCGCGCCCTCGAGCTTGTCACAAGCGGCCGATCGCCACGGGTTTTAGCACGTTGGCGTCGGTCTCGGAAGTGCTCGATTCAGGGCAGCGAAGCCCCCCACGAAGTTCCATGAACAGGACCGCGGCCCTTGACAGCGGTGCGCGCCAACGTGTCGGCTGATGCCCCATGACGCCGAACGAAATCCCCAACGGCCCGCGGCGGACCGGACCGCGGTGCACGTCCAGCACGCTCTGAGCATGTTCTTCCTCGCGCTCATGCTGCTCGGCCTGACGCCGCAGGAGCCCCAGGCCCAATCAATGGACTGGGACGACTTCCCGGTGTTCGTCTGGCGTCAGGATCGCGAGAAGCAGGCGCTGGACGAACGTTTCCGCCGGGCCTTCGGCGCGACGAATCTTGGACGCGGCGAGGATTCGAGCGCGCTGGGCCGGGAGAGAATTGCCTTCTACGTCGACAACGCCGCGGGCCGCAACGACCTGCACCTCGATCGCGACAAGGCCTACGAGGAACGCGCCGAGCGTTGGTACCGGACGCGCGACGAGAGCCTGCTCGTGCGCCAGCCCTGCCTCAACGACCCCAGCGTGATCGAACGCCTGCGCGCGACGCTCGAACTTACGCTGAAACAGCATGCGCTGAACTCAGGCCTGGGTCTTTCGCTCGGCGACGAAGTCTCGTTCACGCCCTATGGAAGTCCAGA
The DNA here is from genome assembly GCA_031388685.1 of Planctomycetota bacterium. GTDB lineage: Bacteria > Planctomycetota > UBA1135 > UBA1135 > JADJQU01. The sequence continues at coordinate 9,357 of JANMRV010000465.1, read as the reverse complement.
GGACACTTGCCTGTGCCTCCACTGCAAGTCGGCTTGGCGCGAGTGGCTCACGGCGCAGGAAGGCGACGAGAAGCTGCGGCTCGCGCCCGACTTCGAACTCGCCCGCGCGTCGACCGACGCCGCGCGGCTGGCGTTGGAATCGGCTGAGCCTGAGCCGATCCAGGCCTGGCTCCTGCGGCGCGCGTTCACGCAGGCCATGATGCAGAAGCGGCTTCGCGAACTTGCACAACAGGCGCGCCGCGCGCGGCCCGATGTGAAACTCGGGCTCCTGGGCATGGTCGGCCGCACGGCCTTCGGCGGCGTCGCCATCGACGGCCTGTTGCCTCAACTCGGTTTCGCCGAGAGTTATCGCGTCAGCGACGCGCGCGAGCTGCTCTTCACGCTGCGCGGCGCGGGGCAGCGTGTCGTGCAGACGATTTTTTTCGACGAGGATTGCGCGGCCGCCGCGCCGTGGTTCGCCTGGGAATCGTGGATGCGCGGCGCGGACGGCCTGGTGATCTGGAGCGACCGCGAATTGAAACAGCACGCGGAATACGCGGACTTGCTCGAACGCAGCGTGCAGCAGATCCGCGGCGTGAACAAGCGCGCACCGGACTTTGCTCCGATCCCGCGCGGTGTCGCCATCGTCAACGACGAAGACTCGATCGCCTTCGGCTGGCTGGTCGACGCCGCGCTCGACGGTCCGACCTGGCCGCGACGGCTGCAGGGCTGGCAGGAAGAGCACGGCAGCCGCGAGAAGAGTCTGCGCGCCTGGCTGCGTCTGTTCGAGGATTGTGGCGCGATGCCGGGCGCGCTGCCGCTGTCGCAAGTGGCAGCCGGGACGGTCGCGCGTTTCCCCGTGCTCGTGCTGAATCACCTGCGCGTGCTGGACGATTCCGGCATGGCCAGGCTCCGCGCGTTCCTGGCGGCCGAGGGCACGCTGCTCGTGCGCGGGGAACTCGGCCGGATCGATGCGCGCGGGCGGTCGCCGTCGAAAGCGCGGCTCGAGCTCCTGCGCGAGGCGTATCCGAAGTCGATTGTCGAAATCGGAGCGGAGCTCGATGCCTATCTGGGAGAGCGCCTCGGCGGAGGCGTCGCGCTGCGCGAACGCTTGACGCGCGTGCTCGCGGCGCACGAGGACACGCTCGCGCCCTGGCGCATGCAGAGCGAGGGTGCGCCACTGCCCTGGCTGATGACCTGGTCCGAAGCATCGAACGAGAGCACGCTCTGCGCGGCGCTGCCCAACCTGGTCGAAGGCGGCGAGCGCGAAGGCCTGGTCGAATCGCCGGGAAGACCCGCCCGACAGCGCCTGCGCGCGTTGCGCGTCAAGGTTCAATGCGCTCCGGGCTTCGAACTCGAGTGGCTGCAACCGCACGAGGCCACGGGCCGAAGCTGCGAACTCGAGGCGGGCGAGGCGGCCGTGTTCAGACTCGTAAAGGTCGAAAAAAAATGAGCCGCGTGTGCGCGCTCAGAACGGCGGCTTCTTGATCGAGAACGCGCGCTTCAGGTTCTTGGTCCGGCTGCGCAACAGGGCGCGAAGTTCAATAATCTCTTGCTCGCGCACGGCGAGCGTGCGGCCGAGTCCCTGGGCCGCTGCGTTGGCCGCAATCAGCTCGTTCTGGATCTCTACTGCCGCGGCCCGTGTGCGCGCCAGTTCTGCGTTCACATCGGCCAGCGCGGCGCGGTGGCCGTCCAGATCCGCGCGCAAGGTCGCCCCGACCGCGCGGTGATCGGCGATCTCGATCTGAAGCAGTGCGAAGGCCGAAGCGGCCGCCTGGGTGTCCTGCTCGCGCGCCGCGCTAACGACGTCGAGTTCAGCGCGCAACGCCGCGAGTTCCTTGCCCAGCAGCGCAAGCACGCGCTGATGTTCCGCGAGGTCGCGGCCTAGGATGCGCGCCGTCTCGCGCGCGGCATTCTGTCCACGGGCGAGCTCTGCTTCGAGCGCCGCGCCGCGCTCGCGCTGGGCCGCGATCTCCAGGCGCAGCGTGGCGATCACACGCTCGGCCATTTCGCGCTCGTCGGACAACAACTCGAGCACGCGCGCCGCTTCGGCGCGGAAAAGTTCGGCTTCGCGCGAGAGTTGCGTCTCGAGCACGACATGCGCGCCGACTTCGTGTTTGAGTTCCTCGATCGACGCCGCAGCTTGCTCGCGCTCGTGCTGGGCGCGTTCGAGCAACAGCGCGATGTGCGCCTCGCGCGCCACGAGTTCCGCCTCGACATGCGCCAGCGATTCCCTGTGGCCGGCGAGATCGCGCTCGAGCGCGTCGATGATCGCGCGCACCTCGCTGCGCTCGCGTTCGAAACCGGCTTGCTGTTCCTGCGCCTCTGAAAGCAGAGCTTCGATGCGCTGCTTGTGGCCGACAAGGTCGGCTTCGAGCGCGCCGATCGCACTGCCCGAAGCCGCGCGTTCCGTGGCCAGCAGTCTTTCGAGCGCCGCTTGTTCGTCGCGCAGCGCCGCCACTTCGCTCTCGACCTCTTGGAGCCTGTGCTTGTGCAGAGCGAGGTCGCGGCTGAGTTCGGCGATCGCCAGCTCGGCCTGTCCACGTTCGCTGGACAGAAGCAGCTTCAACCGCGCGGTCTCGTCACGCTCCAGCCCGAGATCGGCCTCGACTTCGGCAAGTGTTGCGCTGTGGCCGGCCAGGTCGCGCGCCAGATCCTGGTTCACCTGTGCCTGACGCGCGCGCTCGGCGCGCCAGGCGCTGCGTTCGCGATCGAAGGCGACCAGTTCGCCGGAAAGTTCAGTGAACGGTTCGAGCGCGCCGACCGGCGCGCGCGGCGGATCGAGCAACGCCTCGGCCTTGGGCAGTGGCCCGCCGCCCAGCGAAGCCACCACGATGTGGCGGTAGACCGGTGCTGCGTGGTCGGAGGCGTACAACGCGCGGTTGTAGAACTCGTGCACACGCGCGGCGAGGCCGCGCAGCGAAGCATCGTTGTCGAGGTACATCGACAGACACATCAGGGCCAGCCAGCGTTCCAGGTTCGCGTGTCCCAGGCTCTCCACCGCGGCTCCGAGATCGCGAAGTTGCTGCTCCGTCTTCTCGCGCGAAGGCAGGCCGTTGTGACGATGCTCCTCGAGGTAGCGATGTTCGAGGCCAAGCTTGTCCTTCAGGAAAGCCTGCAAGATCTGCTCGGCCTCGGCGACGCGTTCGGTGTGGTACGGACCGGCGAGCACGACGTAGCCGCGGCTGACGCGCGCGCATTCCGACACGAAGGCCTTGCGCAGCCGGGGCGGCACGTGCTCCAGGGTGTCGAAGGCGGCGACGACGTCGAAGGACTTGTCGCGGAAGGGCAATCGGGTTCCGTCGCCGAGTACCAGATCGCGTTCCGCGGAAGACTCGATGTCGACCAGCGTGATGTGGTCCTTCGGCAGGAAGCCGCGCAACAGCGCCGTGCGTCCGCCAACATCGAGCACCTCGAGCGGCTTGTGCCTCCCACGCAGCGTCCCGAGCAGGTCGGCGACAAGCCGGTAGCGCTGGTACTGGTCGAACGGCAGTTGCTCGACGTTCACGAGTTCGACTCCTCGGTCTTCAGTTCCGCGCCGTCGCCGCGCCGCACGGTCCAGCGACTGTTCAGGAACAGCATGCCGTGCTGCAGCTTGCGCGGGTCGATGACTTCGAAGCTGTGCGCGTGCTCGCGATGATCGATCGCGGTCGGCGCGGCTTTGGAATGGTCGTAGACGAAGGTCGTCAAGTAGTACTGGCCCTGCAAGAGCTGCAGCGCATCGGCGGACATTTCGACCTCGCCGCTTTCGCCCGCGCGCACGTCGCGCACGTCGATCGGATGGTCGCGCCAGATGTGGTTCGAACCGTTGACGTAAGTTCCATCCGAGCGATACAGGCCCAGGCCGAACACGGGTGCCTTCGCGTCCTTGTGCGCTTTCCAGCGCAGGCGCACGGTGAAGCGCTCGCCGGTCGTGAACGCGTGGGCGACGTTTCCATCGGCGCCGAGCATGTCGATCTGTGTGACTTCGATTTCACCGGAGCCCCAGCGCGGATAGGCGCTCGTGCCGCGATTGATCGCGGACATTCTTTCGTTGCCGCGCGCCTTGGCGCGCTTCAAGTATTCGTCGGCGACTTTTTCGGCGGTGCCCTGCTCGAGGATCTCGCCCTTGTCCATCAGCACGACCCACTGACACATCGACTTGACCGCGCCCATGTCGTGCGAGACGAAAATGATCGTCTTGCCCTGATCGCGGAAGTCGTTCAGGCGATTGATGCACTTGCCGCGAAAGTGTTCGTCGCCGACTGAGAGTGCTTCGTCGATGATCAGAATGTCTGGATCGACGCTGGCGGCGACGGAGAAACCCAGGCGCACGTACATGCCCGAGCTGTAGGTCTTGACCGGACGATCGATGAAGTCGCCGAGTTCAGAGAATTCGACGATCTTCGGGAAGCGCTCGGCGATCTCCGCATCGCTCATGCCCAGCACGGAGCAATTCAGACGAATGTTGTCGCGGCCGGAGAACTCCGGATGGAAGCCGGCGCCGAGTTCGAGCAGGGATGCGACGCGTCCGAGCACGCGCACGGTTCCATTCGTCGGCTGCGTGATTCCGGTCAGGAGTTTCAGGAGACTCGACTTGCCGGCGCCGTTCTCGCCGATGATTCCGACCGTCGAGCCGCGCGCGATGTCGAGATAGACGTTGCGCACGGCCCAGAACTCGCGATGACGAGGCTTCCCGGGCAACACCAGGTCGTAGAGTCGGTGGATCGGCTTGTCATAGATGCGATAGGACTTCGAGAGGTCCTGAACGAAGATGGCGCTGCCCGCGGCCATCTCGGCCGGCGGCGCGCTGCTCTTGGATTGGGTCCGCGTGCTCACAGCAAATCGGGGAATTGAGGTTTCTGCGACAGAAAGAAACGCGAGCCGAGGAACATCACCAGCACGGCGATCAGACCGAAGCGGCCGAGCAACAACCAATCGGGCCAGTGTCCGAAAATCAGGATCTCGCGGTAGCTCGTGATCAGCCAATGCATCGGATTCCAAGCCAGCATCCAGCCGTAGCCCTTGTCGATGACCATCTGCGGCGGATAAAAGATCGGTGTCGCGAACATCCACACGGTCACGAACACGCCCATCAGGTGGTAGACGTCGCGCAGGAATAGATTGAGCGTGGCGAGAAAGTAACCCAGCCCGACCATGAACAGTGCCTGCAGCGCAAACAACAGGGGCAGCGCGACCAGCGACCAGCCCAGTTGCAGGGGCGGCATCTCGCTGGGACCGACGGGATGGTCGAGCACGGGCATGACCTGCGTGGCCTCGAGCAGATCGGGGAAGGCTTGGAAGACGAGCACGCCCAAGATCACGATCGGCAGGCCGATGCACATGTTGATCAGCGACGATACGCACAGGAACGCGGGCAGGATCTCGGAGGGGAAGACGACCTTCTGGATCAGGTTCTGATTCTCGACCAGCGTGTTCGTCGAGCGCGAAATCGTCTCTGCGAAGGCCGCCCAGACCGTGATCCCGGCCAGCATCCACAGCGCCACCTGCTGGCGATTGACCTCGTCGGCGAAGCGCACCTGCAGCACGACGCTGAACACGAACATATAGATGATCAGGTTCAGGAACGGATAGACGACCGACCAGAAAAAACCCATCGACGAGCCGATGTAGCGCCCGCGCAGGTCGCGCACGACGAAGTCGCCGAGCAAGCGGCGGTTCTGCTTCAGCGATCGGGCGAGTTCGAGCACGCTAGAGGATCCGCTTCCCAAGGGCCGAGAGCACCAATTGCACCGCGAACTCCGCGGTCTTGTTTTTCTCGTCGAGGATCGGATTGATCTCGGTCAATTCCAGGCCGAGCATGCGCCCCGATTCCGCCGCGTGCTCCATGACCAGGTGCGACTCGCGCCAGTTCGTGCCGCCGGGCACCGGCGTGCCGACGCCTGGAGCGATCGACGGATCGGTTCCGTCGATGTCGAAGGAGACGTGGAAACCGACTGTGCCGTCGTTGACGATCGCCAGCGCGCGGCGCATGACCTCGTTCATGCCGAGCATGTCGACGTCGCGCATCGTGAAGACCTTGACGCCCGATTCAGCGATCTCTTCGCGCTCGGAAACATCGACGTCGCGGGCTCCCACGATCACGGCCTTCGAGGCATCGACCATCGGCACGCGCTCGCCCATGCGCACCAGTTCCGGCGCGCCGCGGCCCAGGCAGACAGCGCAGGGCATGCCGTGGATGTTGCCGGTCGGACTGGTGCGCGGCGTGTTGAAGTCGCCGTGGGCGTCGAACCACAACAGGCCGATCTTCTCGGCCCGGCGATGATAGAAGGAACTGATCGCCGCCACGGTGCCGATGGCGATGGAATGGTCGCCGCCGATCACCAGCGGAAATTCGCCGGACTCGAGCGCGCGCTCGACTCGCGCGCGCAGGCGCCGGCAGCAGTTGGCGATCTCGAACAGGAAACGCGCGTGCGGATCCTTGGCCTCGCGCGACTCGGGCTGCGGCACGCCGACGTTGCCGCGGTCGATGAACTCCAGGCCGAGCCGTTGCACGGCCTCCTGAAGTCCGGCGATGCGCACGGCGCTAGGTCCCATGTCGACGCCGCGGCGTCCACCTCCGAGGTCCATGGGGACGCCGAGCAACGCGACTTTTCGATCCATGGGGCCAAGCACCGAATGCTCCTATCGTTCAAGACTGGCGGGACTGCCTGCGCAGAGGCCCAGGCGATTCTTCGCGCGACGCGCGAACGGGTGGTCCCCGATCAGGCGGGCGAATCTACCAGGAGCGGGGTCCCGATGGCGCGTGCGAATGCGACACTGCGCGAGCCTGCGCGGCGATCGCCTGGGAAGAACAAGAAGGCCCTGCACTTGAAACTCTTCAGTGCGTGCGCGCCGCCAACGCGCCCAACAACGCTCCTTGCAGCGCGGGATCGGCGGCTGTGCGGCGCGAGCCCAGGCGTTCGACCTCCGCCGTTCCACCCCATTCGCCCAAGCAATAGCCGACACGGCGCACATCCACCGGCCGCGCGCCCTTCGGCGGGCGTTCGAGCTCCAAGCGCAATGAATCGATGCCGGAGACCTGCAAGATCAACGCGCCGGCAAGCGCGCTGCGATGAAACGGTGCTTGCCAGAGCGCGCTGCGCAGGATCGGCAGCACGGCCGGATCGCGACGCGCGCACATGGCCTTGGCGATCTGGACGTTGACCGCGCGCGCGTCTTCGAGCGGGAACATCTCGAAAAGGCTTTGCACTTCGGCGTTCGCTCCGACGCGCACCAGGGCCTGGACGTAGTGCTCGCCCCGCGGCGAGCGCAGCAGACTGTCGGATAGGCCCGCGAACAGCGCGGCCGCCTCGCGGGACTCGCCTGCGCGTGCCAGTTCGATTGCCGTATTCAGACGCTCGTCCACGCTCATGTTCTCTGCGTGCTCGAGCAACAGTCGCGCGATCTCGGGCAGATACGCCAATCGCGCAAGCCCGTCAACCAGCCCCGCGCGTTCGACACCGGGCTCGCCATCCAGAGTATTGCGCACGGTTTCGATCGAGAGCACGCTCCCCAGGCGCATCTGCGCGATCAACGCCGCCGCTCGCACACGAATGTCAGGGTCACTGCTGAGCGACTCGAGCAGCTCGACGTAATGGAGCTCGCGCGTTCCGCCCAGGGTTTCGGCGATGCGCTGGCGCTTGTTTGGGTCAGGCGAGGCGATGTCGAGTTCCAGCAGCGAGAGTCCTTCGAAGTTGCCCGAGCGCACGAGCAGCACCGCCGCGTACGCCGAGAGGTCCGGAAAGGCGCGCGCCTGTCGCAGGAGTGCGCCGGTCAATCCTTCGAGGCGGCGATCGTCGATCTCGTAGAGCAGCTGCGCCCACTCGGCCTGATCCGCCGGAAACCAGACGCCTGCCTGGATCATGCGATCGAGCTCGGTCGGGATCGAGTTGACCACCGCACGCAGCCGCTCGGGCGAACCCGACGCGAGCGCGATCTCCAGGAAGTGATCGGCGCTGCCGACGCGCTGCAGCTCGCTCGCCGCGCCGTAGACGAGTGCATCGAGGAAATCGGAATCCTCCGCCAAGCGGGTCAACAAACCTGCGCGCCATGGCTGGCCGTCGACGAGGCCATAACGGCGCGCGGCGTCCCAGCGCAGCATGAGCCAGGCACGTCCGCAGGCGAAGTCAGGCGCAGCCAGCGGGTCCGTGGCAAACAGGCGCGCGAGTTGTGCCGTCGCGGGATCGGCCGCGCCGGGCTCGCATTGCCTGGCGAGCATGGCCCGCGCGTTTTCGCCCGGCACGCGTGCGAGCGCGAGCAGCGCACTCGCGCGCACCTCGGCCACGCCAGACCGCGCCAGCCGCGCAAGCAGATCCACGGGAGCAAGACCACCCTGCGAAAGTCCCAGCAGCGCGGCCTGGCGATCCGCGGGCGCGCCCTCGACAGCCCAGGACTCCAGCCGCGGACTCATGGCGCGCTCTGCGGAGGCACCCAATGCGAACAGGGCGCCGGGTCGCAGGCTGGCGTCCAATCCTCCCGCCAGGGCAGCGAGGGCGAGTTCGGCGGAGTGCGCGTTGAAGGATGCGCGTTGGCTGCGCTCCAAAAGCTCGCGCAACTCGGGGCCGGTCTGCACGGGAGCGCGAGCGCTGTCGGCGTCCTGAATCGGATCGGCGCCAAGCGCGGCTGGCCGCGCCTGGGTGGCCGACGAAACCTGGGTAAGTGCGAAGGCCACCGCAAGCAGAGCCAGGGGCAGGAGCAGTGGCTTTTGGAGGCGCATGCGGGGAGAGGGGCGTATCGGCTTTTCGAGCCAAAGTGCTCGATGGCGACCCGGCCAAGATCGTCCCCGGACTCGGACGAGTCAACGGCCGGCCCGCATCCAAAGCGTTTTCTCCACTTTTCGCGGCCGGCCTGCGCGCTGCTCCTCGAGACCCGCTCGGCTCAGCGAGCCGCGATGAGCCCGTCGAAAAAGACCCGTAGCGAGGCAAAGCTCGGGAAGGCAAGGCAGGGAGCGCGACAGAAATCGGCGCAGGGGCCCCCCGTGTTCGTGCGCGAAGCACCCATGGCGAAGGCTGCTGCGAAGCCTTTGCAGTGGGCTGCGGCCCTTCTGGCCGCCACGCACCCATTTCCGAGCGCGACGCAGCCTCGCCAAAGCGTGCTTCGCCGCGGTCGGGACTCTTTCAATGGGCTGCTAGCTGCAAGACGATTTCGCGCCGTTCGTGACCCAGGGGCAGTAGTACGTTGACTGCCTCGCGACCGTCGTCCGCGCGTGCACGCACCTCGCCGGCCGTGCCCAGGGGCAGGCCGCGAAGCTCGAAGCGGCCCTGATCGTCGGTGCGCGCGGTCTTGCCGGCTGGCCCCGCAACGCTGACACCGGCCAAGGGCGCGCCGCTCTTCAGGTCGATCACGCTGCCGCAGACGATGGCGCTGCCCGCTGCTGGCAACCTGGGCTGGATGGTT
>JANMRV010000460.1:0-5132 GCA_031388685.1 Planctomycetota bacterium | reverse complement strand
GGAGATGCCTGGTGCTGCTTGCATGCAGAGGATGGCGGGTCACCTCTTAAAATACCTCGCCAACGACAAGTGCAAACTTCGTCACGCGGGTGAAGAACGGCGGCGACGCGCGCGAGGTCGCTGCAGGCGAGCCGAATCGCCAGTTGCTTCACGCAGCCGAACTCGCCTTCGACGATCCCGACACCGGCGTGCGCGTGCACTTCTCGTCCGCGCTGCCCGACGACTTCGCGATCTGGTTGCGACCTTCGGTCTGACCCGCGGCGCGGACCACGCCAAGATCCGCACGACGGTCTGCAGGGCCACGTCGCGCGCGGCAGCCTTGCGCAGGGGCTCGCGGCCCTTCACCGGCCTTTGGCGACGTTGCGCTTCGATCACGCGTAGCACCGCGAATTCATGCTGCTTGGCAAGCGTGGGGCACTGGCGCGTCAGCACGAATAGCGCCGCGCGATTCCCATTCGATCGGCCGACCGGGAAGCTGAGTCAGGAGCTTGCATTCCGCCTCCGTCAGCGTGGCACGCGAGCTTGCCTTCAGACTTCACCGGCCGTGGAGCTTCACCCAGGTCCGGCAAACTCTCGAGCGCGCTCACTTCGTCGCCTGCGTGATGCTGCGTGTTCGGTGTCCGGCACTAAGGTTCCCGCGCGTGCAGCACCGCGAGCGACGCACCGGCAACGCGCTCGAGGTCAACCTGAGTCCTCGCAGCTTCCAGCAGTGCCTCGATGCGGCTGCGCCGCGCCTGGAGCACGGCGCGTTGGCTTTCGAGGTACGACAACGAGATCGTGTGTCCAAGCTCAAAGCCCGTTCGTGCAAGCGCGGCGCCGCGCTCGGCCTGTGGAAGCAGATGGTCCGAGATGAATTTCGAACTGCGAGCGGCGGAGCTTGCGCGATCGACCGCAGCCCGGACTTCCTGGCCGACCTCGAGCGCGAGCGCCTCATACTCCTTTCCAAGTTGCTCGCGACGGAACTCGGCCCGGCGCACCTGAGCCTGGTTGCGGTCGAAGATCGGCAACTCGATCGTCGCAGCGGGGCCGGCAAGCAAGTCGACGGACGAGCCGACCTCCGGTCGCTCGAGCGAAAAGCCGACTTCGACGTCCGGGATGGTTCGACGACGTTCCAGCGCGAGCTGTGCGTCCGCAAGCGCAAGTGCGCTGGCGGCAGCGCGGACATCGAGCCGGGTCGAACGGCTGCGCGCCACCACGGCTTCGCGATCGAGTTCACGCAGGTCGGGCTCTGGCAGCGCATCAACGAGTTCGGCTTCCATCAAGTCGCCGTCCAGGGAGAGCAGCGCCGCGAGCCGGCGCCGCACACCGAAACTGTCCCGTTCCGCGCTCCGCAGCGAGAGTTCGGCGCTCAGTGCCTGGCTCTGGGCGAGACTTGCATCCAGCGACGTGGCCACACCGCCCTGCACACGCTTCTGGACGCCTTCGAAGGTCGCCTGGGCGAGAATTGCATTCTCACGCGCGGTCGCCAGCAACTCGCGCGCGCCGACGCTTTCGTAGTAGGCGTCCTTCGTGTCGACCACCAGTTCGCCGGCGAAGCGTGACAACTCGAGGATGCGCTGCTGCAGCATGGTTTGTGCGACGTCCTGCCGAGCCGGAAGCTCCCAAAGATCGACTACGTTCTGGAAGAGATCGGCCGTGAGGTTCGGTCGGCCAGCGCCGGAGGGCAGGAGGAATCCGACACTGAGGCTCGGATTCTTGAGCAGCCCAGCCTGCACGAAGTCGGCGCGCGCTACGCCTAGACCGAGAAAGCCGGCCTGCAGTCGGCGATTGTTGAGTAGCGCGAGCCGCAGCGCCTCGTTCAAACCGAGGCCGTCGGCGAGCGCGGTCTCGATTTCAGCAGGCGAAAGCAGCGGCGCGCCGGGATCGAAGACGTCGGTTTGCCCGGTCGAGTCTCGGATGAGATTGCGCGCTTGCTCCTGGTCCGCACCCGGATCGACCTTGGGCGCTGCACATGCGGCGCAGACCAGCACGAGCAGAACAACTCCGCAGGACACATGGTTACGCATGCTGCACCTCCAGCGCAGATTCGGACTTCGTCGTCGCCGTCATCGGCCGGCCGAACCGCAAGTACAACGCTGGGACGAGCAGCATGTTCAGCAGGGTTGAAGACATCAGGCCAAACAAGATGACGATGGCCATCGGGGTGAGAATCTCGTTCCCGGGCTGATCGCCGCGCAGTGCCAGCGGCACGAGCGCAAGGCCGGCTGCCAGCGCGGTCATCAGGATCGGCGCGAAGCGTTCCATCGCGCCGGTGCGCACCGCGCTGCAAAAATCCGTCACGCCTTCGAACTGTTGCAGGTGGCGGATATGTGAGACCAGCATGATCCCGTTGCGCGCAGCGACGCCGAAGACCGTGATGAAGCCAATGATGGATGCAACCGAGAGCACGCCGCCCGCGAGGTAGACGCCCAGCACGCCGCCAATCAGCGCGAGTGGCAGATTCAGCATGACCAGCAGCGTGTCGCGGATGGAATGGAACAGGAAAAACAGCAAGGCACCGATTCCGATGACGATGACGATGCCAAGAATCGTCAGCAGCCGCCCGGTCGCTTCCGCGCTCTCGAACTGACCACCGTACTCGACGTAATAACCTGCCGGCAGCGGCACGTTCTTGCCGATGGCGACTCGAATGTCGTCGACGACTCCGCGGATGTCGCGACCGGCGACATTGCAGGTAACGACAATCTTTCGCTGAACGTTCTCTCGGCTGATGAAGTTGGGGGAGCGATCCTCGCGGATCGTTGCCAGCGCCTTCAATGGGATTTTCGCCCCGCCCGGCGTGTCGACCAGCGTTTGGGCGATCACGTCAGCGGACAGATCGCTCACGGCGCCCGAGCGCACGACCAGGTTGAACGTGTTCATTCCCTCGAATACCTGGCTGACCACGGAGCCACGCGTGACGATTTCCAGTGCACGCGCGACATCGGCAACGCGCAGGCCGTGGCGCGCGATCGCCTCACGGTCGTACTCGACGCGCATCGACGGAACTTGGGCCTGCTGCTCGGTCGAAAGGTCGACGACGCCGGGAACCGTGCGAATCTGGGCCTCGATCTGCGATGCGTACGCGCGCAGAGTCTCGAGCCGTTCGCCGAACAGTTTGACCGCGATGTTCGCGCGCGTGCCCGAAAGCATATGATCGATGCGGTGGCTGATCGGTTGCCCAAAGGTTGCCTGCACGCCGGGAATCATCGCCAAGTCGGCGCGCAGGACTCCGAGCAACTGATCCTTGGTGCGTGTGGCAAGCCCGAGTCGTCGCGGCGCATCCATGTCCAGCGTGAGGTCGATCTCGCTCGCCTCGATGCCCTGTACATGCTCGTCTTCTTCGGCTCGCCCCGTGCGCCGTCCAATCGCGGCGATCTCTGGCTGCTTCATCAGTGATTCCTCGACCAGGCGAGCCAACTGATCGCTCTGCTCCAGCGACGTTCCTGGAACCGTGACGATGCCCACGACGAGCGCGCCTTCGTTGAATTCCGGCAGGAAGCTGCGTCCCATGGAAAGCGCCGAGACCCAGGCCAGGACGAGCAGCCCGACACTCGGAAACGTCACCATCCATGGATGCCTCAGGGCCCACTCCAGCGGCTTCGCGTAGATTCGTTTCAGGAACAGGACCAGTCTGGGCTCATGCGCCGCAAGCACGCTGCGACTGCGAGCCAGCAGTAACGAGCACATGGCCGGCGTCAAAGTAAGCGCGACCAATAGCGAGGCTGCCAGGGAGACACAAAACGCGATTCCGAGCGGGCGCAAGAGCCGTCCCTCGACACCGGAAAGGAAGAAGAGCGGCGTGAAGACCAGCAGGATGATCACCGTAGCGAGCACTGTCGAAGCGTTGACCTCGACGCTGGCTTCATAGCTCACCTGAGTCGTCGGCCGACGCCGCTCCGGCGGGAGCAGGGCATTCTCCCGCAGCCGTCGGACGATGTTCTCGACGGCGATGATCGCATCGTCGACCAGGGCGCCGATCGCGATGGCCATGCCCCCGAGAGTCATCGTATTGATGTTGCTTCCGAGCGCCTGCATGACCAGGACGGCGGTCACCAGCGAGAGCGGGAGCGCGAGCAGCGTGATCAAGCTAGCGCGCGCGCTGAAGAGGAACGCCACCACGATCAACGCGACCATGCCTGCACCTTCGAGCAGGGCAAAGGTCGTGTTCGAAATCGAATTCTCGATGAAGACAGCTTGTCGGAACAAGTCCTTGTTGATGAACATGCCCTCTGGGAGGGTGCCCTGGATCTCATCGAGCGCCGCGTCGACCCGCGAGGTCAGCTCGAGCGTGTTGGCGCCCGGCTGCTTCTGGATCGCGATGATCACGCCAGTTTCGATGATCGGCTCCCAACTCGGTCCACGCCTCGACGAGGAGCCGATGCCGCGCTTCTGCGCCGAGCCGATCGCGACCGTGCCTAGATCGGAGACCCGCACCGGAACTCCGTTGCGCATGGCAATTACGCTGCTGCTGATGTCATCGGAGGTGCGGACCCTGCCGATGCCTTCGACGATCGATTCTTGCGCTCCGGCGATCAGCACGCCTGCGGCCAAGTTTTCATTCGTGCCCTCGAGCGCGCGCGCGACTTCGTCGGCGGCGATGCCGTAGGCGCGCAGCCGAGCGGGCGCAAGCACGACTTGGTATTGCTTTTCTTCGCCGCCGATCGGCGTGACTTGCGAGACACCCGCCACCGAAAGAATGCGACGGCGGACTTGAGTCACCGCAGTCGTGCGCAACTCGAGTTGGCTGTGCCGGTCGGAAGTGAGCGACACGAACACGATCTCTCCCATGATCGAGGAGACCGGCGCGATCGTGGGCGGCTCGACTTGCTCCGGGAGACCTCCGCTGACCGCACCGAGACGTTCTGTGACCGTCTGGCGCGCACGGTAAATGTCCGTTCCCCATTCGAACTCGACCCAGATGACCGCGAGTCCGAGCGACGTTCCCGAGCGCACGCGCCGGACATCCGCAGCACCATTCATTGCAGTTTCGATCGGAAACGTGACCTGCGTTTCCATCTCGAGTGGCGACATTCCATTCCCGTTCACGAGCACGGTGACTGTAGGCGCCGTGAGATCGGGGAACACGTCCACGGGCATCCCGGCCACCAGCACGGAGCCCACGACGAGCAGCACGGCTGCGGTGGCCAGCA
>JANMRV010000396.1:0-4677 GCA_031388685.1 Planctomycetota bacterium | reverse complement strand
GCCGAGACTTTCGCCGTGATCCGAGCTGATCGCGAGAAACGTCTGGGCCAGCGTTCCATCCGCGCCCAGTTCCTCGAGCCACTTGCCAAGCGCCGCATCCGCCGCCGCGATCTCGCCGCGATAAGCATCGCCGCGGGCCTGATCGAGGAACTGCTTCGCCGGCGCGTAGGGCACGTGCGGTTCGTAGATGTGGATCCACAGGAAAAATGGCCGCGCACGATCGCGTCTCGACATCCAGGCGCGCGCGAGATCGAAGGTCTGTGCCGCGCTGCGTTCGACGTAATGGCTGCTGACCTGTTGAACCGGCCGTGGCGGCTGATCGTAGGTCTCAAAGCCCTGGTCGAGCGCGAAGGCGCGGTCGAGCACCAACGCGGAAACGAAGGCCGCGGTCTGGATCTTCGCGGCTTGTGCGCGCTCCGCGACCGTCAAGGCGCCCTGGGGCAGGGGACACAGGCCGTTGTCGCGCACGCCGTGGCGCGGCGGATACAGGCCGGTGAGCATCGACGCATGGGCGGGCAAGGTCAGCGGCGCCACGCTGCGCGCGTTCGTGTAGCGCACGCACTGCGCGGCAAGGCGCTCTAGGTAAGGCGAGACGTAGCTCGGCGCGCCGTAGGGCGAAAGCGCATCCGCGCGCGTCGTGTCGATCGTCACCAGGATCGCGCTCGCGGGTCCGGCGGGCTTGGCCGGGCCGCAAGCGGACAGTCCGGCGCCGAAAAGCGCGCAGATCAAGGCCAGAACCGCAATCGACAATTGGCCTCGCATCGCCGCGCATCTTAGTCTCCACGGCGATGAGCGAGAAGCACGCAAGAGTGTTCCAGCACGATGACGAGCCCGTGCGCCGCGCGCTGCTCGCGAACTTCGGCCACGCACAGTTCCGCGGGCGACAGGCCGAGGCCGTCGACGCCGTGTTCGCGGGCCGGGATGTCCTGCTGACCATGCCGACCGGCGCGGGCAAGTCGCTGGTCTACCAACTGCCGGCGCTGCTGCTCGATGGCCTGACGCTGGTGATCAGCCCGCTGATTGCCTTGATGAAGGACCAGGTCGATGCGCTCAGTGCGCGAAGGGTCTCGGCGACCTTCGTCAACAGTTCCTTGGATGCGCCCGAGCGCAGGAAACGGCTCGAGCGCGCCGCTCGCGGCGAAGTGCGGCTATTGTTCGTGACGCCCGAGCGTTTCCGCAGCGCGGAGTTCCTGGACATCCTGCCGCGGCTGCAGGTGACGCGCCTGGCCGTCGACGAAGCGCACTGCGTCAGTCAATGGGGCCACGACTTCCGGCCGGACTATTCGCGACTCGGCCAGTACCGGCGCTTGATCGGGGATCCGCCGACACTGGCCCTGACCGCGACCGCGACGCCCAGAGTTGCAGCGGACATCGTTCGTTCACTGGGCCTGCGCGATCCGGTGATCATCCGCACCGGCATCGAGCGGCCCAACCTTTTTCTGGCGGCGACCAGCGTCGATTTCGAGGAACAGAAATTGCCGCTGCTCGCCGAGCGCGTGGCGCAGATCGACGGGGCCGGCATCGTGTACTCGACCTTGATCCGCGATCTGGAGCGCTTGCACGACGATCTGCGCCGCCGCGGGATCCCGACGCTCGTCTATCACGGGAAACTTTCGCGCGAGGAACGCCGCGGCATGCAGGAGCGTTTCATGGCTTCAAAGCGCGCGGTGGTGCTCGCGACCAATGCTTTCGGCATGGGCATCGACAAGGAAGACATCCGTTTCGTGCTCCACGCGCAGATGCCGCGCACGCTCGAGGCTTGGACGCAGGAGGTCGGCCGCGCGGGCCGCGACGGCAAACCGTCCTGGTGCGAGCTGTGCTACTTCGGCGAGGACGTCGCGCTGCAGCAAGAATTCGTGCGCTGGGCCAATCCGTCGCGCGAGTACGTCTTCGGCGTGTACGAAGTGCTGCGCGGTTGGGGCGAGCGCATCGCCACGAAGGAGTACTCCGATCTGCAGGGTGAACTGCTGGCGAAGAACCGCTCGGACAATCGCGTCGCCACGGCGCTGAAATGGCTCGAAGTGCTCGGCGTGACGGAGGGTGGCTTCGAGAGCCACGATCTGCGCCTCGCGCGCGAACTCGATCCGGCGGAGCTGCCCGAGTCGGTCGGCAGCGCAAACAAGTTGCGCGGCGATCTCGAGGCCTTGCTGGCAATGGTGCAATTCTCGTCGCACAGAGAAATCTGCCGGCGGCAGACAATTGCGCTGCATTTCGGGCTGGAGGCGGCGGGGGAGCCCTGCGGCGCGTGCGATGTCTGCACGGATGCTGCGGTGTGGCGCGGGAAGCACTTGAGCTCGCGGCCGAGCGAGGCTGAGTCTGAACGCGAAGTGCCCGGCTGGTCGCGCGGGCAGTGGGTGCGCTTCGATGGCGGAAGGCTCGGCCGCATCGTGCGCGTCGAAGGCGAAGGCCGGCGCACGCGTCTGTTCGTCGAATGCGCCGACGATCTCGAAGTCCGCGCGCTCGACCCGCGCCGCGCGCGAGCGGTCGACGAGTAGAGTCCGTACGGGCGGCCCCCGGCTACATGCTTGCGCCGGCGGAGGGCTTGGCCAGCAGCAGATGGTGGCGCAGGTCGCGCGCGGGAATGCGCTCGGCGAAAAAGCCTTCGGCGAGGGCTTCGAGCAAACCCTCGGCGCGCGACTCGTCGACCAACGCGACGATTGCGCCGCCGAGTCCGGCGCCGCTCAGGCGCGCGCCGTGGGCGCCGTGTTTCAGGGCCAGATCGACGAGCAGTTCGAGCTCCGGCGTGGACACTTCGCAGTCTTCGCGCAAGCTTTCTTGAGAAGCGTTCATCGCCGCGCCAAAGCTCTGCGCGTCGCCTGTGCGCAACGCGCTGCAGGCAACCTCGACGCGCGCGCTTTCCGTGACGATGTGCCGGAAGCGGCGCAAGAGTTCGCCCTGCATCGACTCGGATGCCATGGGCAGCAATTCATCGGCCGAAAACCGCGCGAACAACTCGCGATAACTCGGCCGCCTGCCCTGTAGGGCGCGATGTTGCGAAATCGCGGTCAGGGCTGCCTCACTCGCCGCTCTTCGCGCGTTGTAGCTCTCGCGCAGCGAACCGGACTTGTCGGCGACGGTCAGCGAATTCGCGATCGCGAACGACCACGTGGGCGGGACGGCAATGGCTTCTGCGCTCAGGGGCGCGAACTCGACGCGCAGCGCGTGGCCTTCGACGGCCAACAGACTGATCGCCTGATCCATGCCGCCCGAATTCGTGCCGACGTAGCGCTCGGCCTGTGCGCAGGCCTGCGCCAACTCGAGCCGCGGCAGGCTGCGCTCGTTGGCGGCGAGCAGCGCCAAGGCACTGGCCACGAGCAGCGCGGACGATGACGACAGGCCCGCGGCTTCCGGCAGGTTGCCATCGACGACCGCGTCGAATCCGTTCACGCTCCCCACGCGCGGAGCGAAATGTTGCACCGCCGCACGCACATAGTTGGACCAGTCTCCGCGCGCTGCCGGAACGATCGCCGCTCCGGCTTCGAACTCAGCAGGAGCGTGCTTCGGATTCGTGTTGAAGAGCCGCACGCGCGAGTCGCTGCGCGGCGAAAAGTCGATGCGCACATCGCGCTGAATCGCCATCGGCAGGACCGCAAGGTCGCAGTAGTCGATGTGATCACCCATCAGATTGACGCGGCCGGGGGCGCGCACGCTGTCAACCGGCGCACTTTTGAAACTGCGTTCGGCGAGCTGCCGTAGGGCGAGTCCGCGACTGTCCGGTGCGGGTGAAGACACGAGCTGGGCCGGCCGGTGCTCAGTTCACGATGTGTTCTTTCAGCCAGCCTGCTTCGATGGTCAGCGCACTGATCGCCTCGGGCGTCAGGATCATTTCCTTGGGAATCTGCTCAGGAGTGGCCTGGGCCTTGAGCACGGCCTGCACCGAGCGCAGGCTCTTCATCAGCGCGGCCTTGTCCTTGCCGGCGTGCTTTCCGCCGAGCAGTTCGTCGATCGAGCCCGTAACGGCATCGGCGCTGTCCGCGGAGGAGGCGCCCGCGACGACCAGGTTCAGCTCGAGCATCGCCTCGACGGCCTCGAGCGGGGCCGTCGCCTCGGGCGGTGCCTCATTGGCAGCGCTGGTTCGTGGGGGGGCTGCATTTGGCGCCTGCGCCGGGGCTTCGACCGTTCCGACCTGCACTGGGGCAGGGCTCGGGGCAATGGCCGGCTTACCGATTTCGGCCGGCGGCTGGGGGTTGTCCCGGTGGGACCGGCTCCAGTAGAGCCCTCCGGCAAGGCCGAGAGCGAGGAGCAGACCGGCGAGCATGGCGCGTGAGTTCATGGATCGAAGTCTACCGGATGCCGCCGCGTGAGGTCGTACGGCGCCGAGCTCCTCGAGGGTGGCCGGGATGCGTACGGACGAAAAGCAATCTCGAATCCGAGACGCTCCCTTGCGGGATTTTAGCGGTACCGTTCACAATGAAGTACTGGCCCAGATCCCTAATCCGGCCAACCCCCCCCGTCCCCGCGTCAGGATCCCTTTTGGTCACGGCGCGTTCACCCCAAAGTCCTCAGGAGCACGGTTTTCATGTCACCTCGTTCATTCCACACGAAGAATTCTGCGGCGTGTAGCGGCTTTGCCGCGCAAGCGCGAACTGCCCTGCGATTCGTCGCGGGCTTCGCGCTGCTCGCCACTCCTGCGATGGCGCAGGTCAAGATCAGTCAAGTCTGGGGCGCCGGCGGAAA
>JANMRV010000393.1:0-2550 GCA_031388685.1 Planctomycetota bacterium | reverse complement strand
TGATGCCGCCCGCCTTGCCGGTGCTGGTCTCGGTCTCGGTCCAGCTCTTCTGTTCGTCGGGAAGATTCAGCGCCGCGATCAGGACCTTCTCGCGCAGACCAGCGTCGGTCCAGTTTTCGACCAGGAACGATTCGCCGCTCTGGACCTTGCCGTCCTTCGCGCCTGGAAAACAAACGATCACGGTGTAAGGCCCGGCATCGGGGCGGTAGTTCTTGGGCACCCAGATCGCGTACCCGAACGGATCCGTCTTGGGGGGGCCCAGCGTCGTGGTCTTGATTTCGCCCGGCTTCAGACCCTCCATGCGGTAGCTGGCCGAGAGGTGCAGCGCCTTCGAAAGATCGGCGGTCAACGCCAGTCCGCCCTGCAGCGGATCCTTGGCATTGCGCGTCTTGCCGGCCTTCTCCAGAAATTTTCGCAGTTCGCTGACCGACTTGTCTTTGTCCTTCAGGTCCTGTTTCGTCGGATCGAGCGCTTTGCCGAGCAGGGTGCCGAGTTCCTTCTGGTCGCGCGGCGACATCTCGGTCTTCGGCGCGGTCTGCAACGAGCACAGGGCAAGCGCGGCGAGCGTGGCAGTGGCGAACGCGGCCCAAGCGGCTTTGTGAAGCATGTCAGACGTAGCGCGCGAGGCGCCCGGAGTTTCAGGGGTTTGAGGGCCCGAGGATCATCGCCGCGCGGACGCTCCAGTTCCACAGTTGCCCGGCGACCCGGGGCCAGGCGGGCTCCCAAGCGGGCCTGCCGTGGGGCTCAGCGCGACCAGCGCACCACGTCGGAACCCGTTTCGGTCCGGCCGATCACCCAGCTCGACTCGCCCTGGGCCAGCAGCCGTGCGCGCACGGGCTCGACTTCAGCCGGGTCGAGGATCAGGACCATGCCGACCCCCATGTTGAAGACTTGGTAGCGCTCCTCGGCATCGACGTTGCCCCCGTCGCACAGCCAGCGGAACACCGCGGGCAGCGGCCAGGTCGTGCGATCGATCAGCGCGTCCGTGCCGTTGAGCACGCGCGGCAAGTTGTCGACCAGTCCGCCACCGGTGATGTGCGCCATCGCGGCGATGCGACGTTCCTCGAGCAGCGGCCAGAGCAGCTTGAGATAGGAGCGGTGCTCCGCGAGCAAGGCCTCCCCCACCGAACGGCCCTCGAGCGCCTCCGGCCGATCGGAAAGTCCGTGCCCGAGCGCGTCGAAGGCGATCTTGCGCGCAAGCGAATAACCGTTGGTGTGCAGTCCCGCCGACGCCAGTGCAACCAGGATCTGTCCGGGCTTCACCCGCTTGCCGTCGAGCAGCTTGTCCGGCTCGACCACGCCGACGATGAAACCGACGAGATCGAAATCGCCGGGGCGATAGAGCCCCGGCATTTCTGCTGTTTCGCCGCCGAGCAAGGCCAGTCCGTTCTCGCGACAGCCGTTGGCGCAGCCGCGGATCAACTCGGCGGTCATCTTCGGCTCGAGCAATCCTATGCCGACGTAGTCCATGAAAAACAACGGTCGCGCGCCCTGCACCAGGATGTCGTTGATGCAGTGCTGCACGAGGTCGCGGCCGACCGTGTCGTAGATCTTCGCGCGCGCGGCGATTTCGAGTTTGGTGCCGACGCCATCGGCGCTAGCCACCAACAGGCCGCGGCCGCAGCCGGCGCGGGCCAGGTCGAAGAGGCCACCGAAACCGCCGACGTCGCCGACCACTCCCGGCGTGAAACTGGCGCGGATCGCAGCGCTCGCGCCGTCGACCGCCGCGTACTTGTTCTCGATGTCGACGCCGGCGTCCTTGTAGGTGATCGAACGCGCTGAACTGGTCTTGGGTTGAGTCATCGTCTGCAGCAGATCGCGGTACGCGGGGCTCGTTTCGAGGCGGATGAGTATGCGCTTGGTGTTGTCGAAACCAATCTCCGCAGGCAGATCGTTCAGGCCGAAAAAACGCACCTCACTGGCGTCGTCCCCAGCGGCGAGCCGGCCTCCCAGCGCGCGGCACAGGTAGACGGCCAGATTGGCGGGCTTCGCGGGATTGTCGGTGACGAAAATCAGGTCGAACAACGGCCCCACCTCGACCTCCAGTCCGGTCTCCTCGCGAACTTCGCGGGCCGCGGCCTGGGGGGGCGACTCGTCGACCTCCTGGTAGCCGGCAGGCAGCGCCCAAAGCCCCAAATGAGGGGCGATCGCGCGGCGCACGAGCAAAACCCGCCCGGAATCGTCGATCACCACACCAGCAGAAGCGGCAGCCGGGTTGGAATAGAGCACGTAACGGCAGCGCTCGCATTGCGGCCGCTTGCGTCCCTCGATCATGGCCGAAATGAAGCTCGCGCCGCACAGCGGGCAATGGCGCGCCGGGTGTGGGGCGCTGGCGGCACTTCGCGGGTCGTTCATGGAGCGGGCCTGAATGCGCAGTTCCAGGGGAGAACGGCGATTCCCCAAGCCCCGCGCAAGGCATAAAGTACCAGTTGGATCCGGCTGGGGCCACGCCCCGACAACCCCTTGAAAGAGCCCCACCAACTTCAGAGCGTGCTTCGTCGCTACGGCCTCGCGCGCGCCAATGGGTGCTTGGCGGCCATGCCGGCCGGC
>JANMRV010000377.1:0-2005 GCA_031388685.1 Planctomycetota bacterium | reverse complement strand
CTGCGCCGGCGTCGACTTGAAGCGCATCGTCGCGGGCAAGCGCGCGTACATCGAAGCCTTCCTGCCCGCCCTCGATCGCGCCTTCGCTCAGCTTTTCTTCCTCGAGAAGCCCGTGGTCGCCGCACTGAACGGACATGCGATCGCCGGTGGCGCGGTGCTCGCGCTGGCCTGCGACCGGCGCATTCTCGCGCGCGGCAAGGGACTGATCGGCACGCCCGAACTGAAGGTCGGCGTGCCCTTCCCCTTCCTTGCGCTGGAGATCGTGCGCGCGGCGCTCGGCTCACCGTTCGCGAGTGAAGTCGCTCTCGAGGGCCGCAACTACAACGGCGAAGAGTGCCTGGCGCGCGGCTTGGTCCACGAACTCGTAGGCCCCGAGGCACTCTTGTCGCGCGCGCTCGAGTCCGCGAAAACGCTCGCCGCCGTCCCCGCCGAATCGTTCGCCCTCACAAAACGCTGGCTGCGCCAACCCTCGCGTCTGGCCTGGGAACACGACCGCGCGCAAAAGGACCAGCTCGTCCTCGAAAACTGGTGCAACGACTCGACCCTGCACGCCATCGAAGAGTTCGTCGCGAGGACGCTCCCCGGTGCCCGGTAATCCCCCAGCGTTTATTTCACTGCCGATACATTGCGCCCCTTCCCGGGGCCAGTCCTGCGCGCGGCACCTCGTCTTCGTTATGCCGCGCCAGAAAGTTAGCGACCGACCGCCCGACATTGTTTCGGCCGCGAAATAAACGCCGGAGGATCACCGGGCACGGTGCTGGAGGCGTATTACCGGGGACCGACGAGTTCGCAGAATTTCCCCAAGTCGATGTTGCCGCCGGAGACGATGGCGACGATCGGACCGGGGCCCGCTTTTCCGGTCAGTGCCGCTGCGAGCGGGAGCGCGCCTGCGCCTTCCGAAATGACGCGCGCCTTTTCGGCCATGAGCCGCATCGCGTTGCGGGTTTCCTCCAGGCTGACCACGATGCAACCGTCGAGCACCGGTTTCATGCGCTGCCACATGCGCGGGAAGACGCTCTGACCGCCGGCACCGTCGACGAAGGACGCCTTCCATTCCTTGAAGGCCTGCGGCGATCCCGCGGCGAGTGAGCGCGCAACCGGAGCGGCGGTCTCCGGTTCGGCGCCGAAGACTTTGATTTCTGGCTTCAGCAATTTCACGGCCGTGCCGACGCCTGCTACGAGTCCCCCGCCGCCGATACTGCCGATGACGGCAGCCGTGTCGGGTGCGTCCTCCAGAATTTCGAGCCCCATCGTCGCGTGTCCCGCGATGAAGTTGTGGTCGTCGAAAGGATGCACGAAAGTGCCCTCCGCGCCCGGATACGAGCGCTCGTCGAGCGCCTTCCAGGCGACTTCGTAAGGCACGGGAATCAGTTTCGCGCCGAGCGCTCGCATGCGCTCGACTTTCGACTCCGGCGCGGTCTCGATCACGACGACCGTGCACGGCACACCAGCTTTCCTGGCCGCATAGGCGACACCCTGGCCCGCGTTTCCGGCGCTGATCGTCCAGACTCCGCGCTTGCGCTCGCTCTCCGACAACAGTGCCACGGCATTGGCTGCGCCGCGCAACTTGTAGGCGTTGATCGGCTGGAGATTTTCAAGCTTGAGACGGATGTCCGGAAACTTCGCGCCAAGCTCCAGGCGGATCAGCGGCGTGCGCACGATGGTGTCCGCGATGCGCAGTCGCGCCGCGCGAATCTCGGCCAGTGTGATCGGACGGACGCTCTCTACGTTTTCGATCATGGACAGATGCTGAAAGTCATCGCGTTGGTGAGTCCGCTGCCGAAGGCTGCTCCGCCATCGCGCGACCAATACTGCGTCCAGACTTGTTGACCGCTGACGAGCGCCGGATCGATTCCACTGGCGATGCGCGCGTTGAAATCGAAGGAGTACGCCCCCGCGCAGGGCGGCGGCCCGCCGGCGGTGGACGCCTGGCTGGGCGTGCGTTTCGTCGGAGCGCTCACGCACAGGAAGCCGCCTTGGAACGGCGCGCCGCCGGGCCCGGTGG
>JANMRV010000373.1:0-5698 GCA_031388685.1 Planctomycetota bacterium | reverse complement strand
GCCTGATCCGCGAGATCGCATCGCGCGGCTGGGGCCCACAATTGTGCGCATGGTGTTATTCTGGGTCCCCCGCAGCCGACGCGGACGTCCTATCCACCCGACCCAGCTGGAGCTCCAAAGATGAAGGTCAAGGATGTGATGATTGGTGAGGTCAAGACTTGTTCCACCAACGACGACCTCGCGCGCGCGGCGCAGATCATGTGGGAGCACGACTGCGGCGTCGTTCCCGTGGTCGAAGCCGACGAATACGTCGTCGGGATGATCACCGACCGCGATGCGTGCATGGCGGCATACACGCGCGGACTGCCGCTGAATGCAATTCGTGTCGGCGATGTCATGTCGCGCCAAGTGAAGTCGATTCGCGCCGAGGAGGATGCCGGAATGGCCACTGCGGCGATGCGCGAACAGCGCGTGCGGCGCGTGCCGGTCGTCGATGCACTCGGACGCCTGGTCGGGATCGTCTCGCTTGGCGATCTGGCCCGGCGCGCGGCCGGCGGCAATTCGAAGGGCTTGAGTCGCGACGCCGTGGCCGAAACGCTGGGGTCGGTCTGCAGGCCGTGGACCCAAAGCGTGAGTGATTCCGTCAAGCCCCAAGCCGCGTCCGTGAAAGACGGCGCGGTACTGCGCCCCCAGCGAACGCCGTGACTCGCAGCGCTCTGTCCCACTGCTCGATACTCCCTACAACGATCCCCCCCATGTCCAAAATGTGCATTCGAGGTCCGCTCTCTCTCATCGCCTCACTTTTGCTGGTAATTCTGCCGGCCTCGCTCCTCCTGGAAGGCTGCAGCTGCCAAAGCAGCGATGGGTCCACCACCCTGCCGCCGGTGGTTGCGAACTTCAGCGGGACGCCGACCATCGGCATCGCGCCCCTCAATGTGACCTTCACCAACGCGTCAACCGGCACGGACACCACCACAACCTATCTGTGGGAGTTCGGGGACGGTTCGACTTCTACGGAGAAGGATCCTCCGCCCCACGTGTACAACGCGATCCAAAGCTACAACGTCAAGCTGACGGTGACCGGCCCCGCGGGAACGAGTGTCGAGGACCGCCCCGGCTATGTTGCTGTCGTAGCGCCGGTGGCTGCGGACTTCACGGCGACACCGCTCAGCGGGCCTGTGCCGCTCGATGTGACTTTCGCGGACACGTCAAGCGGCGCAGACCCGGCCACGACCTATCTGTGGGACTTTGGTGATGGAACCGCGGGTTCGACGGAGAGAAATCCGGTTCACCAGTACGACCATACCGGCCTCTACAACGTCAGGCTGACAGTGACGGGTCTCTTCAACTCGGATGTGCGGACCCAAGACGGGTTGATCTCAGCCATCCTGCCGCTTGGAGATCCGAGCTTCGAGAACCAGGAGATCGGCGAAACACCCGATCTGCCTTGGCTCGGGTTCTTCGGCCCGAACAACAATTTCGGGCACACGATCTACTCCGTCGCCGGCGGTAGCGATCTCGGCATGCCCACTGACGGCCAGTTGTGGTGCGAGTTGGGTGCGGATTCGACCGGCCTCCCCGCGCCGCTTCAGTCAGGCGATGGCGTTCCGACGAACGGCAGCGCCGGGATCAGCCAGAGCTTCACCTTTCCCGTGGGGCGGCCTGTGCTGCAACTGAACACGGTCTTCATCAACGCCGAAGGCCTGAACCAGGCTGCGCGAAACGATTGGCTCTCCATCGATGTCACGGATGGCTTCAGCACGCTGACCATCCATCGCAGGGACACCTTCAGCGCGTTCGAGGGGACATCCGGCATTCACAGCGGCCAGATCGCGACTGCGAACGAAGTCGTGACAGCGAATCTCGAGGACCTCTTGAAGGCCGACCCGAAGACACTCCTGACGGTGACGATGCAGGTTGCCAATGACGGCGACAGTTCGAACCCCTCTCACGGCTACTTCGACAACCTGCGTTTTGAGCCCGTCGCTCCCGCGCTCGACGTCCAGTTCTCCGCCGACCAGGTCAGCGTACAGCTCGGAACTCCGATCCAGTTCACGGACCAGACCGTGAGCACGGGTCCGGGTGCGAGCGGCCCGACATCGTGGGTCTGGGACTTTGGCGATGACAGCGGTGATAGTGCCTCGTCGCTGCAGAATCCCGTGCACACCTACGCACAGGCCGGGCTCTACGACGTCACGTTGCGTGCGACAGCGCCCGGCGTGTCGAATGAACTCCAGAAGATCGGCTACATCACGGTGATCCTGCGCGGATCCGTCGACTTCTCCGTGCGTACTCGGCGCGCGGAAACGTATCAGGTGTTGCTCTTCACCAACCTCTCGAACGGTCTGTTCGCCGATTGGACCTGGGAGTTCGGCGACGGTCAGACCGAAGTCCAGACGGTGCAGGCCACGCCGGTGTACCACGCCTATGCCAGCCCCGGTCTGTACTCGGTCACACTGACGGGGAGACGGCCGGACCAGTCGACCGTAATTGAGTTGAAGACCGACTACATCCTTGTGCAGGACCCGCCCGTCATCACCAGCCAGCCCCAGGATGTAGAGCTCCACGGTGTGGGCCAGCAGGCGAGTTTCGACGTGGTCGCGACCGGCACAGACCTCCATTACCAGTGGCGCAGGAACGGCGTGGTGATCGCCGGCGGGCCGGACTCGCCGCATTACACCACGCCCCCCACGACGCTTCTCAATAACAACGACGCCTACAGATGCCGAGTCTTCAATGTCGTCGGAACCGTGCTGAGCGATGTGGCCTTCCTGCACGTCTTCCCCTGAGGATTTGCTTCGGCGTCGGTTGAGCCTGGCGCTTGAAACTGCGCAGTCATCGATGGCTTTGGCGCTGGCCTGCGGGCTGGCGCCGTAGCCGATCGTGATGATACGACTGGACCCGATGTCGGTCGTGCTACGAAGCAAGTGGAAGGAGTCCGCGCTCGCGCTGTGCTTCTTCACGCTTGCGACGCTAGCCTTCCTGTGGCCGGCGTTCGCGCGCTTCCATGAAGCGTCGTACACGTCCGCGGATCTCTCGCAGGCGTACGCGCTGACGACGATCGCCGGGCCGGTCCGGCCGGGCAACACGCATCTGTCGGACCCGGTGGTCGAGATGCTGCCCTGGTTGGAGTTCAACCGGAACGAACTGCGCGAGGGCCGCTTGCCCACCTGGAATCCGTGGAACGGCGCCGGCGTGCCGCACCTCGCGAATTACCAGTCCGCGGTCTTCTCGCCATTCAGCCTGCCGTTCTACTTCGCGCCGCTGAAGTGGGCGCTGCTCATCACGGCCTTCTTCAAGCTCGCCGCCATCGGCTGCTTCACGTTTCTTTTCCTGCGCGCGCTGGGCATCGGTTTCGCCGCGGCCTGCGCCGGTGGAACGATCTTCGAGTTCGGCGGGCACAATGTGTTGCTGCTCGGTTATCCGCACTCCGCGGTCGTCGTCGGCTTTCCGGCCGCCCTGTGGGTCATCGAGCGCGCCTGGCAGGCCGTCGAAGCCGATCCCGCGACACGCTTTCGAAGTTGCCTGCCGTGGGCCTACGGTTTTGCGTTGAGCGTGGCCGTGATGCTGGTCGCGGGAGCTCCGGAGACGGCTGCCTTCGCCATCGGCGTCAGTGCGCTCTACGCCGCGGCGCGCGCGCTGGGCGTGGCGCGTGCGAAACCGAAAGCGCGTGCCGCTTGCGTGCGAAGCCTGGTCGGGCTGGGCCTGTTCAGCGTGCTGGGCCTCGCGATCGCAGCGGTCCAGGTCTTGCCCTTCTTCGAATACGTGGCGCGCTCCACGTTGATCGAGACGCGCGCGAACGGCTTCGATGGGTTGCTCCAGGCCAACTGGCCGCTGCAGTTTTTCCCCGATCTGCTCGGCAACCCGTCGCAGTTTTATTCCCCCAGACCCGACCTGCCCTACCCGAACTACGAAGCGGCGAACACGGCCTATTTCGGCCCACTTGCGCTGCTGTTCGCGCTCGCCGCAGCGTGTTTGTTCTTCCGCCGCCGCGCCGTGCGATTCTTCGTGTTGCTGTGCCTGGTGTGGGTGCTGTGCGCCTTCGACTTCGACTGGATGCGGCCGGTGATGGTCGCCTTCACGGCCGTGACGCATGCGCCGATGAACCGCAGTCAGTTCCTTCCCTTGCTGGGGCTGGCGCTGCTCGCGGCCGTGGCGATCGACGAACTTCGACCGGCGCAGTCGAGCCGGCGTTGGTCCGTGTTCGTCGGCACGTGCGTGTGCGCGGCGGCGGCGCTTTGGCTCGCCCATCGCGGCGCGGATCGGCTGGTCGAATTCTCGTTCCAGGGCAAGCCACCGCAGGGCCAGAAGGTCCGAGTTCCGCCGCACCTCGCATTCATGACTTGGACCTTCGCGGCCGGTGCACTCAGCTTCGCCTGCCTGACCCTCGCGCGAGCGCGCTGGTTGCGCGCGTTGCTGGCTGCGGCGATCGTGAGCTTGCTGTTCGCGCAATCCGGCTGGCTGTTGCGCGGATTCAATTCGCTCTCGCGCGATGAACACGTTTTCCCGCGCACGCCGGCGATCGATACGCTCGTGGCGACGATCGGGAAAGAGCGCCTGCAGGTGATCGGCGAAGACACGCTGCCGCCGCACACGAACATGCCGTACGGGATCGCCTCGATCGCGGTCTACGACGCGCTGTGGGTCGGCGACTACGACCGGCTGTACCGAATGATCTTCGAGACCGAGGACAACTGGCGCCAGACGCTGTGGACCACGGATCACGCGCTCAAGACCATGGGCGCGCGCTACCTGCTCGCGCGCGACAACTGGCCGCGCATGAATCCCGGCATCGCCATCGACTCCGCGAGCCCGCGGCCGCTGCCCGTGGCGCTCGAATGCCGGCCCGGGGCCGACATCGAACAGACTTTTCAGGTCGAAAGCGACGGGCTCGATTGCGTCGCCGTGGCGCTCGGCGCCAAAGATGATCCGATTCCTGCGTTCGCCGAATTGTCGCTCGAGGATGCGCTGAGCGGCGAGCGGATCGCAGCGCGCCGGCTCGACACGCACGGTCTGCGCGGCAGTCTGACCAAGCAGACCCCTTGGCTGTTCGCCCATGATCTGCGATACGTCTCGCCCACGGGCTGGGTCCAGCTCCGGTTCCCGCCACAGCCCCATTCCTCAGGGCGCAGCTATCGTCTGCGTTTGCGCGCCAAGAGCGGCGAGTGGAAACAGGGCTTCCTTGTCTGGACCGTTCCTGATGAAGCGCCGGATGTGCGCAGCCTGCAAGTGGGCGGCGAGAGGCTGGAGGCGCGCCTATGCCTGGACTGGAGCGCGAATTTGCAGCGCGATCTCGAGTCGCTGGCGACCTTCGATCCCTTCACGCTCTATCGCTTCAAGCCCGGGCTCGGACGATTCTGGATCGCGCGCCAGGGGCGCCGGGCTCCCGACGCGGAAAGCGCGCTCGGCATGACCCTTTCGCGCGACCACGATCCCAATCTCGTCGCGATCCTCGAAGGAATCGATGCAGATGATTTGCGCGATTTGGGCGATCTCGAATTCGATCCATCGCCAAGAGTGATCGAAGAGACGCCGCGGCGAATCGCGCTCGAAGTCGACTTGCCGCGCGAGGCTTGGATGGTCGCGGCGATCAGCTGGTATCCCGGCTGGAAGGCGCGTGTGGACGGCAAGCCCGTCGAGATCGCGAAGGCGAATTACGCTTTCATCGGGGTGCCGGTGCCCGCGGGCAAACACACCGTCGAGCTTGAATTCGAGTCTGCTTCGGTGCGAATCGGCGCGTGGATTTCCGGCGGCATCG
>JANMRV010000366.1:0-2363 GCA_031388685.1 Planctomycetota bacterium | reverse complement strand
GGCAACTGGAAGAAGAACGAGAAGGAAGGCGGGCCGCTGCAGATTCCCGGTATCACCGCAGCCACAAGTGTCTACGAACTGACCAAGGACGGTACGCCGCTGCGACTCTACGTGGCTCAATACAAGTTGAGCGACGACCTCGACATCGCGCTGATCGCGAACGGGCCGGGCGACGAGAAGAAATGGATGAAATTCGAAGGCCCCTTCCAGACCATGGGCCGCAGCTTCAAGAAGGTCGAACTCGAGAAGATCCAGGTGGCCGAAGCGAAAGCCGGCGACAGTCCGCTGCGCTCGCGCAAGCGCGCCGAGCTCGACGCCCAGGTCAAGTCACAGCCCGGTTGGAGCCTGTACGAGACGCCCAATTACTTCATCATCTCGAACAATCCCGACAAGGAATTCATCGACGAGATGATGGTGCGGATCGAGGCCATCCGGAAGAGCTACGAGGAGACTTATCCGGCTGAAAAGGTGCTCGAATTGCAGCGGCTTCGCGACGCCGCGCGAGCGAAGAAGAAGGCCGAGGACGCGGCTTCTGGCAAGCCGGCTGCGCCGGAGGAAGGCGGCGAACCAGCAAGCGAAGACGAGCTGGAAGGCAGGACGAGCGCGAAGGGCGCAAGTTCGCTCGAACAATCGCGCTGCAGCGTCGTGCGGGTCGTCCAGGACGAGAACCAGTACCACAGCTACGGCGGGCCCGGTGGATCCGCGGGATATTGGAGCCCGGGTCAGCGCGAACTCGTGATCTACGACGACAAGGCGCAAGGCGGACGCCGCAACACCTGGGCGACGATGAACCACGAAGCCTTCCACCAGTACATCTTCTACTTCTTCGGGAACCTGTCTCCGCACTCCTGGTACAACGAAGGCACGGGCGATTTCTACGCGGGATATCAGCTCAAAAACGGGCGTTTCGAGTTGAAGCCCTTCGACTGGCGCGTCTCGACGATCAAGGAAGCAGCGCGCCAGCGCGCCAGCGGGAAGCAGACCTTCATCCCGATCAAGGAAATGGTTCGCTACACGCAGGCCGAGTACTACGGCAACAACAAGTACGGTCTTGGCGGTGGCCAGAACTACGCCCAGGGTTGGTCGTTCATCTGGTTCCTGCGCACCGGCCCCAAGAACGCGCGCGGCTGGAACAAAGCCTGGACGCCGATTCTCGACAACTATCTGCGCGCGCTGGTCGAGACCGACGACCTCGACCAGGCCGTCGATCAGGCCTTTGCAGGCGTCGATTTCGACGAGATGGAAAAGGCCTGGCTCGACTACACCCTGGCCATATAGGCCTACGATGCAAATCACATTCGCGCACCGCGCGGGATGCTTGATCCCACTCGTGTTCGCCGCGCTCACGCCTCGCGCCGCCGCGGACCGGCTGGTCACCACAGATGGCCGTGTGCTCGAGGTCAAGAAGGCGCGCGTCGACGGCGCGGGTTATCGCTTGAGCTTCGAGAACGGCGATATCCTGCTGAAGGACAAGTCGTCGGTGAAGGCCGTCGAGATCGAAGGCGACATGTCGGATTACGTCCCCAAGGACGAGACCGAACGCGCGAACCTCGAGAAGGGCTTCGTCAAGTACGCCGGTGCCTGGATGTCGAAGCAGGCCTTCGAGAACAAGCTCGCCGGAGAGCACGCCAAGACCAAGAAGCGCACAGAGGACATGCAGGCCCACGCCGACTTCGACCACGGCTGGACGAAAGAGACCGCGCACTTCGCGCTGCGCACGAATTCGTCGGCCGAGCTGCTCGACTATTACGGCAACTTGCTGGAGAGCTACTACGCGCTGATGGACGACCGCTTCGGCATCAACCCCAGCCCCTCGCTGCGGCGCACGAAAATGGAGGTCAACATCTACAAGAACCGCAAGGAATTCACGAAGTACACGAGTATGCCGAACGGCGTCGCGGGATTTTTCAGCCCGAGCGACAAGACGCTGAATTTCTTCCACGACTACGACGAGCCCGACATTTCGAACTGGGTCAGCCTGCACGAGTGCACGCACCTGCTGACGTTCCTGATCGACCCGCAATACGTCTCGCAGATCTGGGTCAACGAAGGCGTCGCGGACTTCTTCGGCTCGGCCGAGATCGTGGTCGATCCCAAGAAGGCGAAACTCACGATCACGCCGGGCAGGTTGCAGACCGACCGCGTGTTGACCGTGCAGCAGGCGATCGCGGAAGGCAACGACATCAAGCTCGAAGAACTGTTCAAGCTCACGCGCGACGAGTTCGAGGCCTTCCAATACGCGCACGCCTGGTCGTTCGTCTACTTCCTGAATCAGACGCCGAAATACAAGAAGGGCTTCGATCGCTTCTTCAAGGACCTCTACTCGCAGATCGCCAACATGAGCCCCGAAGACATGGCCCGCA
>JANMRV010000341.1:0-14214 GCA_031388685.1 Planctomycetota bacterium | reverse complement strand
CCAGGCAAATCGCGTCCACGGCGCGTGCAGGGTTCCCGCCGCCACATACGTCGCCAGTCGTGTCCCGGGAACGAAGCGCGCAAGCCAGAGCACGTTCGTGCCGCGGTTCGTGAACCAATCGCGCGCGCGGTCGAGGTGTTCTTCGTCGATGACCCAGGAAAGCGGCGCGCGCCGGACCAATCGACGGCCGAGCAGCGCCCCGAGCGCGTACAGACCGAGGTCCCCCACCCAAATGCCCAGACCCGCGGCGCTCAAGGTCTCGAACGGACTGAGCTTGCCGCCCGTCGCGATCAAGGCGGCCGCGATGCAGGTCAGGTCTTCGCTGACGAACGTCGCCAGCGCGATCGCGAGCAGCGCCAGGACGTACGGCAAGCCGTCGACTCGCTCGATCAGCGCCTGGAGGAACTCCACGTGTCTCTAGCCGCCGCGCGGCTCAGGAACGCGCGACGCTGCGGCGTTGGAGACGCTGACGCGAAAAACTGCCCGCGAGGCAGGGCGCATTGGGCTGGTAGCGAAGCTCGATGTCGCGCGCGGTCACGCGCAGGTGCGTGAAACTGACCGTGTGCGCATCCTCGCGGTGCATGCAGGGCGAGTAGGCGCCGCGCGCGGGCTCGTGGCTCGAATGGAAACGCAGGACGTCCTGTTCGGCAGCCTGTGCGCCGACGCTGCGCGCGAACAGCGCGCGGCGCTGCTCGCGAGCGCCACTGTCGTCGAAAGATGACGAGACCAACGGGCGATCCTGCAGCGTCAATCCGCGTCGTTCGATGGCCGCGCCGTTCCATGCATGGATGGCCACGCGACCTTCGCCGTCCAGAGCGACGAGTTCGAAGGGCCGAAAACGCGAGAGCTCCAGCGCGCGGATGCGTTCCGCGACTTCGGCGATCGTCGCGACGTCGCAAAGGTCCATGACGAGCTTGCCGCGGCTGACCCAGGCGGCCTGATCAACGCCCGTGGCCGCATTCGCATCCTGAAATCGATAACCGTTCAAGAGCGCGACGGTGCAGCCCAGTTCGTTGACCGCGATCCAGGTTCCGCCGGCTTCGGCGTCGATGGGCATGAGCGCGCGCACGCCATTGCGTTCGATGGAGCGAGGCGCAAGCCCCGCGGCGCGCGTGCGCCGTTCGTCACGGCTGAAGGCGACGAAGTAACCGTCGGGCAAAAGGCCCCAGCTCAGCGTGCACATGCACCGCGATTCACTTCTTCTTCGTGGCGCAGCGTCGAAGGCGCGACGCCGAATTCAGCACCGGGCTCGTGACCGGCGAAGCGCAGCGCAACGGCCATCAGCGCGAAATGGTGCACGGTGTGAGCGACCAGGTACTGAAGTTCGCGGCCCAGGCTGGAAACGCTCGAGCTTCGATTTCCAGACGGTCGTCCGCCAAGGTCCATCGCCACTTCGATCTTCCGATCGGCTCCGCTGGACGCGATGTCGGCGCGAGAGAACGTCGCCGCGAGCCGCGTGATCGTGTGCCCCAGACGTGCGCGGGCAACCTCGATGTCGATCTCGGTCTCTGGATCGCGTTCGCGCGCGTCGTAGTCGATGCGGCCGGAATCGAGTCCGTCGAGGAAGGCGTCGTAGTGATCGAGCACGTGACGCAGGTGCGCGCCGACTCCGCCACGCTCGAAGTTGGCGGGACGCGCCGCATAGAGCCCCGCCGGCATCTTCTCCAAAAGATCATGAGCCTGCCCGAGGAAGGCCTGATTGCGTTGGGACAGTAGTGCGTTCGTTCGCATGGTGGATCAGGGTTCGATCAGGCGCTGGAGCATGTCCTTGACGACATGCTCGGTCCGTTCCGCGAGTAGCTTGCGGTCTGTGTCCTGCTGCGGTTGTGGGTGAAATTCGACCTGGGCACGGATCTGTGACAGACGCAACAAGCGCAAAACGTGCGGGGTGAACTCCATGTCTCCCCACCAGCACACCGCCAGCGCGGCAGGCGGATCTGAAGGCGAGGTGGAATAGTGCACGGCGGCACAGAAAACAGGATAGCCACTCTGCGCGGCGGGCTCCAGCAGGGACGACTTGAAGGGCAGGACGGCGCTCCCGTCCGTACTGGTGCCCTCGGGGAAAAAAACCACCCGATCGCCGGCGTCCAGCGCGGCCCCGATCGCCGCGTTGACCTGCGGAATCGTCCTGCGCGATTTGCGGTCGATGAAAATCGTCCCGATGGCAGCCGCGGCGCCCCCGATCAGCGGCCAGGAGCGCACTTCGGTCTTCGACACGAAGACCGTATTCGCGCAACAGGCCAGCACGGGAATGTCCACGTAGCCGCAGTGATTGGAGACCAGCACACAGGGCGCGGGCGGGATCGGACCGCGAGTCTCGATGCGCACGCCAAGGATGGAGACCATCGCGCGCGACCAACGCCGCATGGCGCGGCGCCGCCAGGCGTGGGCGCGCGGCGAACAGGAGCCAGTAAACAGGCGGCCCGACCACCAGACCGCGAACACTCCCGAAGTGACTGCGACGATCGAAACGAGGCGCACGCCGGCGCGCAGCGTGCTCACTCTTCTTCGGCGCTCCAGCTCACCGTGGTGTCTCCGACTGCGCGGGGGCCGCGTCGTTGGCGTGCCGGAAAAACGTGTGCCGGACCGCGTGCTCCAGCTGGTTCGTGTCGACCAGCGCAAGAAAATCGATCGTCTTGAATTCGCGATCGATGGCCGGTTCCCCGGTCACCTTGGCGCCGACCTTGAGATAGGCGGCGAACAGCGCCGGAAGCTCTACGCTGACGTCGACGTCGGGCACGAAATCGGGCGCGTAACAGAGGTGCGCCCGAGTCGGCGTCGTCCGGTAGTGCGGGTGCAGAAATCCACCGCTGGACAGGAATTCATAGGTCTGCCGCGCCACATGCGGATCCTGCGAAGTCAGCGAACAGCAGCCGAAGAGGATCGTCTTTTTGTTGTGGACCAGGTAACTCGCCAGGCCCTTCCACAAGAGCGCGATCACGCGTCCATTGCGGTGCTGCTTCTCGACGCAGGCCCGGCCGGTCTCGATCGAGCGCTCGAACATTTCCGCCGGCAGGACCGAGAGATCGAATTCGGTTGCGGTGTAGAAACCGATGCCCGCTTGCGCCATCTCCCAGGTCTGCAGGCGGTAGGTGCCGACCACGGCATCGCTTTCCGTATGCACGACCATCAGGTGATGGCAGTGGCTGTCGAAGGGGTCGCGATCCAGGCCGTTGGCCCAGGATTCCTCGAGTCCTTCGCCCAGTTCGCGGTTGAAAACCTCGAAGCGCAACTTCTGGATGCGCTCGAGGTCAACGCTGTCACGGGCGAAGCGCGCGACGTAGGCGCCGCCATGAAGCAACATCGCCGGGCGGCGTTCGGGGTGGCCCGGGTAGCTACCGGTCGAGGGCGGGACGGTTGTGGGTAAGGTCGCGTGCGCTTTGGATTCCACGGCTGTTCCTGTGAGAGAAGGACTCCGGCGCGCGGCCGGGGGTGTGCGTTCGTCCTGTCGCGTGCGTCGTGACCGATGAACCCCCAGAACAATCTATCGGGATAGTAGATGGACCGGCGGGGAGGGTCAATTCCCGGCTCGAGTGGCGCCGGAAGGTGCTCCGCAAAGCTTGGCGAATCGATCCGCGGGCACAGTCCGAGACGCGCGTGATGAATGTCGCGGCCGCAAGCGCATACTAGCGCCGTTCTTGCAAGCCCCGCTCCTGATCACTTCCCTCTCGGCAAACCTAGCGCCCTATGCAGACCGTTCCCCGTCCCTTCTTGCGTCGTGCTTCGAACCAAGGTGCCCTGAGTAGCGCGTTGATCGCCGTGCTGGTCGTCGTCGCCGTGATCGTGCTTTTCCTCGTCGCCTCGATCGGCTCCTACAACGGATTGCAGGCCAACAAGACCGACGTCGAGCAGAAGATCGCCGTGCTCGACGCCCAGTTCAAGCGCCGCACCGATTTGATCCCCAACCTGGTCGAGACGGTCAAGGGCGCGGCAAATTTCGAACAAACAACTTTGCAGAATGTCGTCGAAGCGCGCGCCAGCGTCGGCAAGGCGCCGTTGCCCGCCGACGTGACCGACCCGGCGCAGATGGAGGCCTACATGAAGGCCCAGGCTTCGCTCGGCGGAGCGCTGTCGCGATTGCTGGTCGTCTCGGAGAACTACCCCGCGCTGCGAGCGACGCAGCAGTTCGGCGAATTCCAGGCGGAACTCTCAGGCACCGAAAATCGCATCGCCGTCGCGCGCATGGACTGGACCGAAAGCGTCCGGAACTACAACACCAAGCTGCGCAAGTTCCCCGGCAACGTCATCGGCGGAATGTTCAACTTCAAGGAGATGGCGCAATACAAGGCTGAAGAAGCCGAGCGCGCCGTGCCGAAGGTCGACTTCGGCTCGAAGAAGTGAGCGCGTTCGCAGCGCTGCTGCTCGCCCTAAGCCTCTGCTTCACGCAGGGCTCGGCGGGAATCCCGAAGAACGAAGGCTGGGTCACCGACCTGGCCGACATGCTGCCCGCGCAACGCGAAACCGCGCTCGAAGCGCGCATGGAGTCGTACCGCTCCGGTTCGTCGGGCGCCGAGATCGCGGTGCTGACCGTGCCGAGCCTGGGCGGTCAGCCGATCGAGGATTTCGCGCTGAAAACGGCGCGCGATTGGGGCATCGGCTCCAAGGAAACGCAGAAAGGCGCGCTGATCGTCGTCGCACGCGCGGAACGCGATGTGCGCATTGAAGTCGGCCGCGGACTCGAGGGCGACGTCCCCGATGCGATCGCCTGGCGCGTGATCCAGAACGTGATCGTGCCCAGGTTCCGCGCCGGAGATTTCGCCGGCGGAATCGAGAACGGTGTCACAGCGCTGCATCAGGTGATCGGTGGCGACTACGCTTCGATAGGCGGACGCCCGGCGGACTCGACGCAAGTCGGAAGAACGGTTGCGCCCATGCTCATCGGCCTGCTGATCCTGGCCATCGCGCTTTCCAAACGCAGGCACGGCGGACGAGGTAGTCGATTTGGCGGTCCCTTCGGCCCGGGCGGATTCGG
The DNA here is from genome assembly GCA_031388685.1 of Planctomycetota bacterium. Lineage (GTDB taxonomy): Bacteria > Planctomycetota > UBA1135 > UBA1135 > JADJQU01. Next base: position 9,242 of record JANMRV010000341.1, on the reverse strand, counting down.
CGGCGGGCTCGGCGGCATCGGCGGATTGGGTGGCCTCGGTGGCGGCGGCGGATTCAGCGGCGGCGGCTTTGGCGGCTTCGGCGGCGGCGGCGGATTTTCCGGCGGAGGAGCTTCGGGCCGATGGTGACGATCGCCGCAACGCTGCAGGACTGGAGTGCGTCCGGCTACGAGCAGCAGCTGGTCGACAGCGCTCTGTTCCGCGTAGCCCCGTGGATCTTCGCGCTCGCGGCGGCACTGCTCGTCTGTCGCGCGTTCGCGCTGCGCAAGCGCTACCGGGCCGTGGATGTCCTGACGCCCGAGGATCAGGAACGAGTGCGCTCCGCGATCAGCAGCATCGAAGCACAGACCAGCGCCGAGATTGTCCCGCTGGTGGTCGAGCGCTCCGATCCGCACGCACAGGCCCTGCTGCTCGGCACCGCGGCTTTCGTCGTGCTTGCCAACGCGGCGCTACTGCGAGTGCTGCCCGCACACGGTTTCTTCCAGCTCGGCGCAGCCGAGGTCGCCATCGCGGCGGCGGGACTCGGCTTCACGCGTGTGTGCACGGACTATCGGCGCTGGTTCCTTTCGCGCAGGGTCGCCGACGCAGCGGCCGGCGAGCAGGCCATCATCGAACTCGCGCGCCTGACTCAAGGAAAGGAGGCGACTGCGCCGGTCGTGTTGCTGTTCGTCTCGTTGTTCGAGCACCGCGTCGTGGTCCTCGCCAACGCGGCCGTCTCCGGGGCCCTGAAGCCGGAACATTGGCCGGCCGTGGTCGAGGCCGTGCTCGCCGGCGTCAGGCGGGGAGCCCTGGCCGAGGGGCTGGTCGGCGGGGTGAATGCCTGCGCCAAGGAGATGCGGGAGGCCTTTCCCCCCGGCGCGACCCAGGAAAACCGCTTCGCCGACCGGGCTATCGCCCGACGGGAGTAGTTCTCGGCACAGCCATGGGGGGCAGCCTGCTGCGGGACCCGATCGGGAGGGCCCCCGATGGTGCGGGAGGAGGTACGCTTGGCGGTCAGCAACTTGCGTCCGACAACCCTGACCTGACCAGCCCGCATGCGCCTTTCCAATCTGGCCCCCCTCCTGGCCGCGTCCTTGATGGTGGCGGCCGCTGTGGCCTCCCAGCAGGCCGCGCCGACCGATGTCCAACAGCCTGGCACGCAGCCGCTGGAGGTTATCCCGCCCAATGCCTCCTGGAACTGCGCGTTCTGCCATTCGAACGTCGATCCGGAGACAGAGCCTTGGTTCCAGTGGCAAGGCAGCATGATGGGCCACGCCTCGAGCGACCCGCTTTTCTGGGCGACCCTGGCAGTGGCGGAACAGGACTTCCCCGGCTCGGGCGACCTGTGCCTGCGCTGTCACGTCTCCAAGGGCTGGATCGCCGGTCACTCGACGCCGACGGACGGCTCGGGTCTCTCCCAGTTCGACCTCGACGGCGTGACGTGCGAGTTGTGCCACAAGCTGGTCAACCCCGACGATTCGGAACATGTCGGTGTCCAGAATGCGCCGTTCATCGCCAACGACGGCGGGAACCCGGCGCAGGCGTTCCGGGGTAGCGGGATGTACGTGTTATGGGGCGGGCCGGAACGCCTTGGGCCCTACAGCGATCCGCAGACGCCGCACGCTTGGATGCAATCGCGCCTGCACCGCAGCGCGGATCTCTGCGCCACCTGCCACGACGTTTCGAATCCGGTGACGGGCGATCTCGCGCACAACAATGGCGCCGCGCTGCCGCTCGCACCGGGCAAGTTCAGCGGCATTCCGGGGTCACCGGTCGCGGGCAAGGCCGCGTTCAAGAATCTCCCGCACGAATACGGAGTGGTCGAGCGCACGGCGAGCGAACACCGCTCCACGCCGCTCTCGACGCTTCCAGTCTCGGACTTCCATCAGTTGCCCGCCGAATTGAAGTCGGGCGGATTGCTGCGCGCCTATGAAGCGGCGTTGCTCGCGGGCACCGGCGGCAACTACGCCGACGGAACCACGCGCGACTTCAGCTGCCAGAGCTGCCACATGCGTCCCGTGGTCGGCAGGGCGTGCAATTTGCCTTTCGCTCCCGGACGCTCGGACATCCCCAAGCACGACATGACCGGGGGCAACTACTGGATGGGCAGCGCGATGCAATGGCTAGAGGCCCAAGGCCGCCTGCGCGTCGACTACCCGTTCAGCCTCGAGCAGAAGGCCGCTCTCGACGCCGGAGCCCAGCGCGCGAAAGAATCGCTTTCGGGTGCTGCGGGTTTGACCGTGAACGGCAACACGCTGCGCATCGTCAACCGCACGGGCCACAAGCTGATCACCGGTTATCCCGAGGGTCGCCGCATGTGGGTGCGCGTGCGCTGGACCAACGCCGCGGGCAACCTGCTGCGCACGGACGGCGAGTACGGCGCGATCACGGCCACGATCGGCGGTCAGCCGGTGGCGGTTGACACGCTGCTTGCGCCACACGACCCGAACACGCACGTGATCGAAGTCGACAACGGCATGACGCAGCAGTGGGCACAGCAATTGATCGGATTCGGCGTCAACGGTTCGCTGCCGTTGTCCTTCGACCGCACCGACGGGGCGATCACGCAGACGCTCGCCGGATTGGCCTCCTCCGCGCCCGGCAGCATGCACCCGACCCTGCACTTCGTGCTCAACAACGTGCAGATCGCGGACAACCGCATCCCGCCGTACAAGATGAGCTACGAGGATGCGCGCAAGTACAACGCCCTGCCGGTGCCGCCGACGCAGTTCGGCAATCCCGGCCCCGACGGCGTGTATCAGCACTGGAGCGACATCGCCTTGTCGCCGCCCGCGGGCGCGACGAACGCAGATGTCGAATTGCTCTACCAGCCGACGAGTTGGGAGTACATCCAGTTCCTGTTGCTCTCGAACAACGGAACGAGCCCGACGCTGGCGAACACGGGACAGGACATGCTCGATGCCTGGCTCGCCACGGGCATGGCCGCGCCGGAAGTGATCGCGCGCGCGCAGTGGGGCACGAAGAAGCCGGTCGCGTACTGCAATGCCAAGACCAATTCACTGGGTTGCCTGCCGGCGATCGGTTGGTACGGACAACCGAGCGCGAGCGCCATGGAAGGCTTCCAGGTCGTCGCGACGCAGTTGCGCAACAACAAGGCGACCGTCCTGTTTTACACCCGCGCTGGAAGGGCCGCGCAGCCCTTCGGTGGCGGGACGCTGTGCCTCGCCACGCCGATCTCGCGCACACCGATCCAGACTTCCGGTGGCAAGCCGGCGGGCAACGGCTGCAGTGGAAGTCTTTCCTTCGACTTCAACACACTGATCGCCTCGGGGGTGGACCCCGCGCTCGTCGCGGGCGTGACGATCGACGCGCAGTTCTGGGGCCGCGACCCCGGCTTCGTCGCGCCGAACAACGTGACGATTACCAATGCCCTGGAGTTCGTGATCGGGCCGTGAGCGCGCTTCGCATCCAAGGCGTCACCGGTGCGATCCTGATCCTTCTCGCCTGCGTCTGGCCCGGCGTCGGCTTCGCGCAGGCCGTCGCGGAGACTGCGCGTGTCGACGCGGCGAGCTATCGCTCCGCACTCGAGGCCGCGCGCGGATCCACGCGAAGTCAGGCCTGGAAGCAGGCCAAAGATGCCTGGCTAGAAATCGTGCGCGCGCACGCGGGCGCCGCCTACGTGCAGCCGGAGCTCGAGGAAATCCGACTCGAACTGCGCCGCGCTAGCTTTTGGGCCGGCGCGCGCGCTCCCAATTTGGACGATCTGCTGTCGGGAGATCTGCTGAGCTACGAACCCGGCACGGGCTCGCTGACGATCCGCTACACGCGTGCGGCGCTTGGGGACTTCGAGAGATCCACCGCCACGCAGATCCCGGCTTACACCTACCCCGCGCATTTCAAGGGACCCTGGACGGTCGCGCTCGAGGGCACGCCCGCGGAAATCGCGAGCGCGACCTGGCTCGCCTCCGAGGGTGAATCCGGACTCGGGTTCAAATTCGGTCTGCACGAAGCCGGCGACAGCGTCCACTACCTGCACGTACTGTTCCAGTACGACAGGCGCGACAACAAGGAACTGCAGAGCTTCGATCCCAAGCCACGCCAGGGCAAATCGCCGACGGTCGCGGCGCAAATCCATGTCGAAGCGCGCGGCGTGCGGGCGAACTACGCAGGCGCGCAGGTGCTCGAGAGCGCGCACGAACGCGACGACTATGGGCAACTGATCGTGATCGCGCCCGAGGACTTCGGCGCGCTGACGATTGCAGGCCTGGTGGACTCCGGCTGGATCGACGGCGTGATGGATCGCGCGGTGGCCGACCAGCGCCACGTCTTCGACGCCGCCTGGAAGGATCCGCCGGAATTTCAAAGCTGGAAATCGACGCCGGCGGCCGCGCCCGAAGAACTCTCGCTGCGCGACCTGTTCGAGCGCTTGAAGATCCAGATGAGCGTGGACGCTGAACAGGACCAGATCGTCGCGCGGCTCAGCGGCGAAATCGCCAAGGGCCGCAATGCGTGCCTGGGAGTGCTCGCCGAACTCGAAGGACTGCGCCGGACGTCCTTTCCAGCGCATGCGCTTGTATACCTCGAATTCCTGGCCGACTTCGGGCTGGGTCGCTTCAGCGCGGCCCTGGAAAAATTCGCCGAACTGAAGCCTGGTCTCGGCGCGGAGCGCGACGGCGCCCTGATGCACGCAGTGCTCCTGGGTCTTGCGAAACGTCATTCGGACGCGGCCGTTGCGTTGGAGGCACTGGCCGTCGCGAACCCCGAACACGCAGCCGTGCATGTACGGCTGGTTGAAACGCTCTTGCTTCTCGGTCAGGCCAAGGCGGCGCACTCTGCCGTCAGCCGCGCGCGCACAGCACTGCCCGGGGATGCGCGGCTGGCCGAGCTCGAAGTCAAAGTCGTCAAGTCAAAGCTGGGTCCGCCGTGGAAAAAGGTCTTCGAACACGCGGGCCGCTACTTCGTCGTGCGCTCGGACGTCAGCGTCAAGCTCTGCCGCGACGCTGTGCGCGTGCTCGACAAGGCCATGGAGCGCTGCGCCTTCGAATTCGGCCCGTTGCCCGAAGCGGGACGCGAGCGCGGTGTCGTCTACCTTTTCGCGGGCGAATCAGGCTATCGCGACTACGTGCAGGGCGTCGCCGACGCGAGCCTGGAGAACACGCTCGGGATTTACAGCCTGCTGCTCAAGCAACTCATCGCCTGGAATCAACCCGACCCTGAACGCCTGTGGGACACGCTGCGACACGAGTGCCTGCACCGGTATGTCGACCTGCGCGCCGGCGCAGTGCCGCGCTGGTTCGGCGAGGGACTCGCTGAGACGCTTGCGGCTTGCGCGCAAGGGGACGAAACCTGGAAGGCAGGCGGGCTGCGTCCGGGCTGGATCGCGCACTTCAAGGACGGCAAGCAAATCGTGCCGGGCTTGCACGACTTCGCGCGCATGGACGACGCGGCGTTCCAAGTCGGGATCGAGCGCAACTACGCGCTTTCGTGGGCCTGGGTGCACTACCTGCGCTATCGAAACGCGACACGCGCGCGATCTTCGCGGCGCTGTGGGCCGCGTTGGCCGAGGGCGCGGACGCTTCGGTCGCCGTCGATCGCGCGCTGGAACGTCGCGATGTGGAAGCGATCAATCGCGACTTCTCGAGCTTTTTGAACGAGCTCCGCGGCGACTGAACCAAGCGCGCGAGCCGGCGCTGTCGCCGGCCCGCACTGCGTGTCCGACTCACATGCCCGCGCGCGGCTCGGCCGGCTTGTTCGTCGAGGCAACCGGTTCGAGCACGGCACGTCCGTCCTGCACGACGAACGAACTGCGCGCGAGTCCGTTGACGCCGGTGACTTCGATGTAGCCCTTGTTCTGGTCGCACACGCCCAGCGAGAAGACGACCTTGCCCTTGTCGTTGAGGAACGAGAGTTTCGGCACGCCGCCGGTTTCATAGGCAGTCAGGCGCACGCGCTCCTTGCCGCCAGAGTCGCGCACGATGAAGCGTTCCGCGGACACGCTCTCGCACACAGTGATGGCTGAGCCGAGGGCTCCGATCGAGCCGAGGGCGAGCAGGGCGATCGACCAGCGCTTGAGCGAACGATTTTCGCGTTCGAGCCGATCCAGACGGGACACCAGATCATGAGCTTGCAGCATGGAAGTCCTCTTCGCGCAATCAATGGAAATCGCCGCGAGCAATCGAGGCGCGGCAAACCCCGTGGGCGAGCTGGACGACTGTTGCCACTCGCGCCGGCCCGATCCTATCCCTCGCTAGAAGGCGAAAGCGGCGCAGTTTCGTAAGACTTCGAAGAGGCCCAGGTTCAGCGGCTCAAGTCTGCCCCGTCCAGTCAGGCTTGGCCGTGGCCTTCCAGCGAGCGCGGATCGATTCGGCGAGTTCCTTGGAGAGCGGCCCCGCCGCGATCAGTTCGGCGTTCTGCTTCCAGCGCTCGGGCTTGGTCGTCCCGACGATCAGGACATGCACGCCGGCCTGCATCGCCGTGAAGCGCATGGCAATCGCCGCCGGGCCTTCGGGTCCCTGCTTCGAACGCGCGTCGCCGCTCGCGAAGTCGTACTTCAGCTCCTGCAAGCGGCGCCAGTATTCCTGGTGGTAACCGTTGTCGGGCTTGGTCTCGTAGCGCCAGGCCGCGTTGGCGATCGGGCGCTTGGCGATCACGCCCATGTTCTTCTCCTTGGCGAGCGGCAGGGTCAGTTCGATGCACTCCTGATCGCAGATGTTGATCGAAGTCTGCAGCGAATCGAAGCGCCCGAGTTCGATGGCGCGGCGCGCGGCCTTGGAATCGCCGCTGTAGCCGATGTAACGCGTCTTGCCTTCCTTCTTGGCCTGCTCGAGCGCTTCGATGCACTCGCCCTTGTCGAGTTCCTCGATGCCGCACGAGTGCAACTGCACCAGGTCGACCGCATCGGTCTTCAGGCGCTTCAGGCTGCGCTCGATCTGGCGCAGGATGCCGGCCTTCGTCCAGTCGGAGCCCTGCCCCGCGGGCTCGGTCGCGTGACCGCACTTCGTGAACAAGTAGAATTCCTTGCGCCGATGTCCGATCGCCGCGGCGATCTGGACCTCGGAGTCGACGTAACATTCGGCCGTATCGACGACGTTCAGGCCGGCGTCGAGCGCGGCGTTGAGCAGTTTCCCGACCGTGGCCTGCTCGGTCTTCTCGTAACCGATCTCGGCGCCGCCGAAGCCGAGCAAGGCCGCGTTCATATCGGTCTTGCCGAAGCGGCGATGCTCGAGCGGAACCTTCGGCCCCGGGGCCACCGGATCCTGGCTGGCACTCGCCGTCCATGCGACGCAGGAGAGCGCCGCGGTCGCCGCCGCCGAAACGCGCAGGAAGTCACGACGCGAAGTTTGCTCCGAATGCATATCAAGCTCCTCGACGGTTGAATCGGGCCTCAGAACCTCTCGGCTCAGTATACGCCTCGCCCCCGCATGGGCGCGACGTAGAATCGGCGCGTGTGAAAGCCAATGCCGTTTCACTGTTTGCCCTGCTCGCCATCTGGTTCGCGCCGCTGAGCGGCGATTGGGACTCGTGGTCGGATTGGTGGCGCCTGCACCGGCGCGAGTACTTCGCAGCCACGCCGTTCGACTCGACCGTCGATGAACACGGGAACGCAACTGCATCTGAAAAGGTGCTGGAGTGGAATGCGCTCGCGCTCTCCACGGCAACGGCCGCGCTGAAGTCCGGCGACAGCGCGTTGCGCCGCGCGGCCGCAATCACGTTGGCGCGCCTGGGCGATCCGCTGGGAGCGCAGAAGATAGCGCCGCTCGTCTGCGACGGCGATCAAGCCGTGCGGCAGGGCGCCTTGCTCGCGCTCGGGACCTTGGAGTCGGACGAGGCTCGCGGAGTGTTGCTAGGAGTCGCGACCGGCACGAACACAGGAGCGAGCAGCGCGCTCGATGTAGGCACGGCCTTCGTGGCGCTCGCGCTGTGTCGCGCGGGCGCGCTCGACGGAAAGATCGATGCTGCGCTCGAAGCGAAGCTCGACAGTTCGAAGAAACTCGCGCGCGAAGTGCAGAGCGGAGCGTTGCTGCATCAGAAACTGGCTCGCGTCAGCCGGCTGTGGCCAGCCACGCGCGCAACAGTGTTGGACGAACAGGCCCTACTGGGGATCCGCTGCCTCGCACTCGAGGCCCTGGCCGGCTCGTCGGAGAGCGAAGACTATTCGATCCTCGCGGCCTCGCTGCAGAGTCGCGAATTGGAACTGCGCCGCTCGGCCGCGTTGGCGTTGGGTGTGTCGCACGATCCGCGCGCGGTCGCGCTGCTGATTGCCGGAGTCGATGGTGAGCGCAACGCCGCCGCGCGCGGATTCATGATCCTCTCGCTGGGCCGGCTCGCCACGGAGGACGCGGTGACGCGCCTCTTGCTCGAGCGGCAACGCACGGCCGCATTGGATCGGGCCTGGGCCTGGATGGCGCTCGGCCTCGCGGCGCGCGCCGGCAACGCCAAAGCGCGTTCCGCGCTGGATCTATCGCTCGAAACGAAACTGCAGCCGGGTGAACACGCGACGAGTCTGGTCGCGATTGGTCTCGCGCGGCAGACCGGAGCACTGGACTTCCTCGAGGCCGCGACGACCTTCAAGGGCGACGTGGACCTCGCGCCTTTCGCGAGCGAAGGCCTGGCTTTGATGGCGACGACGCCGGCGCACGCGCTGCTCGTAGCGCGCTTGGAGCAGGCTTCGGCCGACACGGACCGCCTGGCGCTGGCCGACGGACTCGCGCGCATGCGCATCGAGTCGGACGCGCCGCTCTTGATCGAACAGTGGCGGCGCAATTCGTCGGGCGAACGGCGCTTCGAAGCCGCGCAGACCTTGGCGCGCCATGGATCAGCGAGTGTGATCGATGCGTTGATCAAACACGCTCGCGACGAAAGCAAGACCGGCCAAGAGCGCGCCGCCGCGCTCGAAGCCGTGAGCCTTTCGCTCTCGCGCCGGCCGCTCGACAGACTTCAGGCCCTCGCCACCAACGCGAACTTTTTCGCGCTCGACGCCTGGATCCTGGAGATCGCTCGCTCCGGACTCTGAGGTATACGGTACCAGGTTCGACTTCCGCATCCGGCGCGCATCGACTGCGGCGCCAGCGCTTGCCTCGCGCGAGATCGCGAAGTCGAACCTGGTACCGTTTCCAGGCGCCCCCGGAATGGGAAGTGGCACGCCGAGCGCCAAGAAGCCGTAGGCCGTAGGATGGTCGCCATGACAGCCACGCCCAAGTCTCGGATGGATGAGCTGCTGGACCTGGTCAACAAGCGCAACCGCGAATCCGTGTCAAACGGGACGTTCCAGGGGACTCCGCTCCAAGCTGCGTTCGTGCTCGTC
>JANMRV010000330.1:0-11426 GCA_031388685.1 Planctomycetota bacterium | reverse complement strand
GGCGATTCGTTCACCTTCGGAGACGAGGTCGACGACGAACTGACCTACGAGGCATTCCTCGAACGCATCGCGCCCTCGGTCGAGGCCCTGAACTTTGGCGTCTCGGCATATGGCACGGACCAGGCGTTGCTGCGCCTGCAGCGCGAAGGCGTTGCCGGCGCGCGTGTGGCCGTCATTGGATTGTTGCTCGAGAACATCGGCCGCAATGTGAATCGATATCGGCCGCTGTGGACGCCGCGGACGCTTTCGCCGCTGGCCAAGCCGCGCTTCGTACTGGAGGGCTCTGACTTGAAGTTGATCGCGCAGCCCTACGCGACGGGCCGCGAATTCGCACTGGCCGTTGGTTCGGGCGCGGTGCAGGGCGATTTGTTGGAGCACGAGTACTGGTGCGATCGACCGGCCGTCTGGACTGGAAAATACAGTTCGCTCGGCCGGCTCGCCGCGGGTTGGTTCGCCTATCGCGAGCGCAATCCCAAGAAACTGTGGCTGGACAGGAACGGCGAGCCGCGCCGCGTGAGCATGGCGTTGATCGAAGCGTTCCGCGCACAGGCGCGCGCGGCGGGGGCAAAAGAAGTGCTCGTGCTGATCCTGCCGATGCGCGAGGAACTCGACGAATACCGAAAAAGCGGAGAGGAATATTGGAGCGAAACGCTCGCCGATTTCGCCTCGCGCGGCATCGAGTGCCTCGACCTCGCGCCGGCGCTCGCCGCCGAAGACGCGCGTTGCGAAAAGGATCCTGCGCACCCGACCCTGTACGTCGCCGCGCACTTTTCCAGCTTTGGCAATCAGGTCATCGCACTCGAGATCGAGAAATGGTTGGTCGCCAACCATTTGCTCCTTCCGCACGCAGGGGCGCGCTGACGGTCAGAGTCGAAGCAGGCTCGACTCGAGCGGTAGATCTCAACGCGTCGAGAACAGCGCGGCCCGCCGAAGGGTTGAACCTCCGACGGGCCGCAAGATCGTTCCGTGAAGACGGGTCGCCTGACCCGTCCTCTGAATCCACTTGCCTCAGGAACCGATCAGGAACTCCAGAGCATCCGAAAGCGTCGCGTTGTTCGGAGCGGGGAAGCCTTGGTCGCGGCCCCAGGCTTGCACGTTCACGACCGTTCCCGGCGTGACCAGGTACGGCGCCGGCGTTCCACCGAGTGCGCCGACGGCGAACGCGTTGAAGTCCAGCGAGTAGACGCCCGAGCAGTCGTTCGGCGGAGGATTGCCGCCCGAATTGATCGGGACCGAGCGCTTCAGCGGAACGTTGACGCAGCGCAGTCCGCCGACGAAGGGCACCGCGGCCTGCCCCTGGTTGGAGTACAGGTAGAGACCGGGCTTGTTGTTGATCACGTTGCTGGCCGAGACCGTGAAGCCGGAGCCCGACGTGGCGCTCGAAACTCCACTAGAAGCAATCGTCGGCGTGCAACCGAGCGAGTTGACCTTGGCGACGCAATAGACGACCGGGCACGGGCCGGCGGGCGTGAACCCGAAGGCCTCGGACGCGGTCCAATCGGAAAGCCAGGTGCGGCAGGACGAGTTGGATTCGAACGCGCCGCGGTAGTTGGCCGGCGTGAAGAAACCGTCGTTCGGAGCCGACGCGGCGCTGGCAATCGCGCCGTTGGCCGCGCGCGGATCCAGTGAAATCACCGGCAACATCGTCTTGCCGCCACGAACCACGGCCGGACCGCGCGTGATCGACTTGACCGGAGCATCGACCGCGGCGAAGCCGGGTGTCAGCACGTTGTTGTTCGCAGGCGCGAACACGCCGACCGTGTTGGCTTGCGTGTAGGCCGAGGCGAACTGGTTGCGGAAGAACACGCTGTCGGTGATCTCGGCGAGTTTGCCCGAGCTTTGGACCGGGTAGTTGATCGCGTAAGTCCCCGTCGTGAAATCGTTGGGGTTCGCCGGAACCGCGTTGTAGGCGGTGGCCCAGGTGTTCAACCACGAGAGCGTGCCGTTGAATCCGTAACCTTGCGCACCGTCACCGTCGACGTTGTCGAACTTGACGACTTCCTCGCCGACATCCATGAACGAGCAGTTGCGGTACTGGACACGCGCGTTGTCGCGCCAGGCGGTCGCCTGGTCGCCGTCGACCGGTTGACCGATCACCGTGGCGTTGTAGATCGTGCCGGTCGTGACCGGTTGCCAGTCGGAGTTTTCCGCGCCGTCGGTCTCGATGCAGTTGTCGCCGACGCCCGACCCTTGGGAAGCGTTCGTGCTGTAGCCCTGGACGATCAGGATGAACTGCGCCTTGCCGCGCCAGCCCTGGTCGATGTCCAGCGAGTCGTCGCCGATGTTCCAGATGTTGACGTACTTGAGCGACACGGTGCCGCCCCAGATTTCGATCCCGTCATCGACGTTGTTCATGATGTCGACGTGGTTGATGTCGGTGCCGCGGCCGATACCGCCGAGCGAAAGACCGTTGAGTTCGGTGTTCAGGGCCACGATCTTGCCGCCATAGCGCAGCGACAGGTACGTGACCGAACCCGAGTCGTCGTCGTCGCTGCCGCCGCCGTACTGATCGGTCGCCGGACCACCAACGAGACCTTCCATGTTCGCGACGTTGCTGGCGCTCGGAACCGGGGTATTGCCGCCCACCGCGTTCTCGGAACTGTAGCCGTTGCCCATGATCGTGAGGTTGCCCCACTCGTTGGCGGCTTCACGCCACGTGCCGGTCTTCGGGTTGCCGCCGACCCAGGTCGCGACATCGGCTTTCGACGTCATGATCACGGGATTCGAGCGGGTTCCGTTGACGAAGATCTGCGCGCCGCGGCAAACGGCCAGGCTGCCGCCGATGTTCGTCGTGCTGGCAATGATCGTCCCTGCTTCTATCGTCAGGCTCGCACCCGGCAGGACGTAGATCACGGTCTGCAGGTTGTAGGTGTTGTTCGCCGTCCAGGTCGTGGACGTCGAGATGTTGGTGGTCACCAGAATCTCGGCGGCATTCGCGGCGCCGGCCAAGCCGACTCCGATCAGGGCGGGAATCGCAATTCCCTTCAAGAAACTTCTCACGGGCTATCTCCTAGAAAAACGTGGGGCAACTCACGAGGCAGGGAGGGGGAGGCCCTCCGGTGGGTATCTGTCTCGTGCGGCCGGTAAATTAGGATTGCTTTGTGCAACGCTCGTGAAGCGTTCGTGAAAGTCCCGGTGAAGACGCAGGCCGTCAGCGCGCGTCCGGACCGGTTTTCGGTGCGAATCCGCGCTCAGCGCTTGGCCTTGGCCATGCGTTCGACCTGCTCGAGGTAGCGTGCGATGTCCTCGCGCGGTTTGACCTCCTGGGCGCGGCGCAGCAGCGGAACGGCCTCGGAATAGCGCGTCAGGCCCACCAACACCTGCGCCTGGCGCACCTTGGCGTTGGATTCGAAGGCCTCCAGGCTTGCGGCGCGCTCGTAATAGAAAATCGCGCGATCAGGTTCGTTCAAACGCGAATAGTGCTGGCCGAGCAGCATCAACGCTTCGCCGTCGAGCGGATCGATCTTGATGAGTTCCTCGAGCACGCCGGCGGTTTCCGGGCTCGAACCACCTTCGGCCATGCTCAAGCGCGCCTCGAGTTTGAGCAACTTCTGGCGTTCGGGCTGCTCCATGCGCTGGTCGAAGGCCTCGTGGATCTGCAGCGCCAACTTACGGGACTGGCTCGGCGCGCCGCGCGCGGCCAAGACCTCGGCCGCGCGCAGCGGCCGAGAGAGCGGCTGATTCGCGTCGATGGCGATCGCCCGGCCGTAGGCGCGCACGGCGAGGTCCATCAGATTCTCGGACACGTAGATGTCGCCAAGGGTGTGGGCGCTGTCGACGGTCGCCTTGCCGATGTTGTCGAGGGCCTCGAGGTTCTCGGCCGCCTGCAGCGGTTTCTTCATGCCGAGGAAAGCGTGCGCCTGCAGCATCCAGAAGTCCGGTTTGTCGGGATAGCGCGCGATCAATACGTCGAGCAGCGCGGCGCAGTCCTCGAACTTCTGCTGCTTGAACACACAGCGCGTGAGTCCAAGCCGCCATTCCGTGTTCTCAGGCTGCAGCAGCAGCGCATTGCGATAACTCGCTTCGGCCGGCTGGTAATCCTGCTTCGACGAATAGGCATAACCGAGCAGCCCGTAGGCGTAGGCATCGCCCCCACCGAGTTCGAGCATCTTGATGAACGAAGTGATCGCAGCGTCGAAACTCGATTGACGGACGTTGATCAGTCCAAGGTTGCGCCAGGCGCGACGAAAACTCGGGAACTTGCGCACGGCCTCCTTGTAGTTGCCAAGCGCATCGGGAAGTTTGTCCTGCTGGAATTGAATCCCGCCCAGCGTGAAGTCCAGGATCGCGGAGCAATCCGGCTTCATCGCCTTCTTGAGCGCGGCCTCGGCCTTGGGCAAATCGCCCGTCGCCATCAGCGGCCGGACTTTTTCGAGGATCGCGACCTCTTCGGGGGTGACGCGCGGTTCGACCTCCGCGTTGATCCCGTAGCCGCCGATGAACTGCTTCTTGAAAACCGGATCGTTCCAGATCGCATCGACGTCAGCTTGCACGGCGGCGGCGCCGGACTTCGCGAGCACGAAAACGACCATGCAAGCGGCGATGCGCCGCAGCTTCGGACGAATGAATTCAGCGGCAGGAAAGGCGAACTTGATGTTCATGATCTTCAACTCGGTTGGAAACGGATCGGCACGCGCATCTTGCAGGCGACTCGCTGGCCGGCCTTGATGGCCGGCTCGAACTTCCACTGCTTGATGGCGTCCATGGCGGGCTTCTCGAAAGCGGGGTGACTGGACTTCTCGACGCGCGGATTGACGACCTTGCCGCTGGCGTCGACTACGAAAATGACCGTGACGACGCCATCGAGCTTTTTGCTGCGAACTTCGGAGGGATAGATCGGCGCGGCTTGGAACACGGCGCGCGGCTTCTGGTCAATCTCGGCCATGCTGAAGGCACTCTCGAGCTTCTCGTCCGACTCGCCGGCCTTGCCCGTGCCGCCGATGCGGCCGCCGGAAGCGAAGCTCAGGCTGTCGGCGAAGTCTCCGCCCCCGCCGCCGGTCTGGTTGAGTGCGGCCTCGATGGCGCTGAGGCTGGCCGCCTCGAGCGCAGGCGCACTGTCCTCGGGCGCAAGGTCGAGACTGCTTGTCAGTTCGATCGGGTCGGGAGGCTGCTCGGTGTCGACCTCGACCTCTTGGGGCTCTTCGGGCGACTGCTCCTCGGGCTCTGCTTTCTTCGGGTCAGCCTCGAGGTCGCTGAGCAATTCCACTTCCTGGATCGTGGCGCTGCTTTTGACCGCCTTGGGAAAGAGCAGGCCGCCGAACAGCAACACGAAGACGTGGCAGAGCACGGCTCCTGCAATTCCAAGCCCCCATGCGAACTTCATTTCTTCTCCGTGTTGATCCCGACTTTGGCGATCCCGATCCGGCGCACCTCGTCGAGCACGGCGACGACGAACTTGAAGTTCGCGGCACCGTCGGAGTTGATCATGACCTTCGGATCCTTCGATGTGGCCTTGAGCGCCTGCAGCTTGAGCGGCAGTTGCGCGATCGTGATCTTCTCCTTGTTGTAGAAGACGTCGCCTTTCTCGTTGACGCTGAGCGTGACGGCTTTGTCCAACTCCTGCTGATCACCGAGCGAGGCTGCGGTCGAAGCCGTCGGCAACGCGACCTGCACACCCTGGTTCTTCGTCATCGACAAAGAGACCATGATGAACGTCGCCAACAAGAAGAAGATGATGTCGATCAGCGGGATGATCTCGATGCGCGCCCGCTTGCGCCCGCCTGAACTCATGGAGCCGTGCATGGCCTAGACCCTTGCCGGAACGTGCGCGGTCACGGATGCAGACACCGGCACGGGCGCGGGTGCGGGCACCAGCGTCACACCCTGATGCTGCTGGGGATGGACCAGCAACTCCAGTTGCGTGGCCGCCGACTCGACCTCGTGACCCGCCTCTTCCATCTTCGTGTTGAGGAAGTTGAACGGGATCAGGGAAGTGATCGCGATGCCCAGGCCGAAGGCCGTGGCGATCAGCGCCTCGGCGATACCGCCTGTGATCGCGCCCGGCGAATTGAGGTCACCGCCAATCAGCGAGAACGAGCCCATCATGCCGACCACGGTGCCGAGCAAGCCGAGCAGCGGCGCGAGCGTGATGACCGTGTCCAGCACCGAGATCCCGCGCCGATAGCGCTTCATCTCCTGCGCCTGGGCGAAGAACAGCGCATTGGCCAGGGATTGCTCCTTGTGCGAGAGCGCATAACCGAGCGCGCGCACCAGATAGAACTTCGAGTTCTTGCCGATGGCGATCGCGGAATCGAGATCACCGCGCGTGACGGCAGCGAAGAACGCTTCCAGAGCCTTCGGATCGCGCTTGACCTTCTCGCGCATCAAGAAGACGACGCGCTCGAGCACCGTGCCCAAGGCCAGGATCGAGGCCAACAACAGCGGCCACATGATCGGCCCGCCCTTTTCGAAGATGTGGAACAGATTGGTCTTCTGCACCAGCGCCTTGAGCGCGGCGCCGCGCGAGGGATCGAGCGGAAGCGTCCCCTCGCCGCGATCGAGCAACGCCACGATGCCGGCCTGCATCTCGCCTTCGAGCGGACGAATCAGCGGCTTGTCCGAGCCCGCCTGGGGAACCACCAGGCCCGCCGAGTTGCCGCTGTTCGCCCGGAACAGCGCCACCGGACCGACCAGCGCGTACATGCCCTCGCAGACCACGCCCTGCATGTCGACACCCACGCCGGGGAAGCGCATTCCGCCGATGGCGTCGAAGAGTCGCTTGAGCGAAACGTTGGCGAAGTCGATCTGGCGCGCGAACTTCTGCTGCAGCGATAGCTCCTTGTTCTCGCTGGCTTGCTTCGCGATTTCCACGACCGCGCCAAAGGACTGCATTTCGCAGACGTTGACCTTCGACTCGAACGTGCGCGCGTATTCGTCGAGCAGGTTGCCGACGTAGGCGTATTCGTCCTGACGGCCCTTGATCTCGGCCTTGAGCGCCGGGAGGTCCAGGTTGCCCTGATCCATGAGACGTGTGACGCGCTCGTGCTCGCGACGCAGCTGAGTCAACTTGTCTTCAGCAGCCGTCAATTCTGCCGCTAGGGGCAGTTTTTCGCCCGCGATCTGTTCGCGCAGCCGGTTCAGGTCGGCGATGCTCGCGTCGAGCTGTTGCTTCGCCGAGACTGACAATTGGTCCATCGTCGCGTTGGCGGCGCCGGCATTCGCGGCGGGCGCTTGAGCAAAGCTCGCGGCCGCCAAGAAGAGACTGCATATCGTGCCGTGGAGGAGTTTCATTGGATTTTGACCGGGAGCGGCACAAAGGCCGGAGTGTGCTTGCCTTGGAGAATCTCGAGCGCCGTGAATACGTCTTTGGCGACTTCGTTGGACGGCTTCCAGGTCCAGCCGCCGGAGGTGGGAAGACCAATGCCCGCCTCGCCCGAGGCGCTGACGTAGTACGCCTGGCCGAGGCCGACGTAGAGCGCGCGCACCTCGCTGGGCTTGCCGTTGGCGAGTTCACGGACTTCGTAGCTGACTGTGATCTCGCTGTTGGCCTTGTTCACTTCGTTGAGGATTCCAAGCACGTTCTGGAAGCGCTCGGCTGCGCTGACCTTGCTGGTCAGCGGGTCCACCGGGATCCGTAGGGCCAAGGGTTGCAGCTTCAGGCGAACCGGTTCGGGAAGCGCCTTCAAGAGTCGCTGCACCTCGGCTTCGATGACTGCCAGAGCCGCGAACAGCTCATGGCCGTCGACCTTGAGCTGCTCATTCTCGTCGACGAAGAGTGCGCGCTTCTTGCCGGCATCCTCGATGCCGGTCTGTGCCTGCTGAATCTTTTCCTCCAGGCTGGCGACTTCCCTTTTCACCAGGTCGATCCGGCTGACGAGGATCTCGCGACCCTGCTGCCATTCATTGCGCTCCTTGGAAATGATCTGTTGGGTCTCGATCCACTTGCCCATCGTCAAGCGCGTCTCTTCGAGCGTCGGCGTGGATTGGGGATCCTCGAGCAAGCCCGGAGTGGACGTGGCGGCAATCGCGACTGCGGCGAGCGCGCACGCTGCGGCTGCGACCGCGACGCGATCGCGCGCTCGGTACTCGTTGTTTGGGTTCATGACGGCGTTATCCCTTTTGCGTTTGTCCAGCCGATTGCCGGGCGGTTCGTGAATCGCGGTTTCATAGTGAGAAATTGGCGGCGAGGCTGATCGAGTACTCGATACCCTCTCTGTAGGAGGTCTTGGTCACGTCAGCTCCGATGTACTCGGAACGGTAGACCTCTTGGATCTGCGCATTGGTGAGATTCTCCAGTTGGAATTGCAACTTGAAGTACTTGCCGATCCTCTGGGCGATGCTCAGGTTCAAGGTGTCGTAGCCCAACGCGTAGACATTCGGCACGAAGTTGCCCAGCGACTGGCCGGCGCCGGCCACTAGCGTGTCGCCTTGCATCGTGTAGAAGACGCCGATCTGCGTGCCTGTCTTCGGCACGTCGTAGGTCAGGTAGAAGTTGTAGAGGTGCTCGGGCGCATTGGTCATGTCGCGCGTGCTCATCGGTGCCTGGATATTCGGCAGGCTAAAACTCGCGGCTTCGTCGTCGGGCAGCGTGACCTCCGAATCGATCAACGTTCCGTTGGCTCCCAGCGCGAATCCCTCGAGCGGATCCCAGAAATTCCCGAGGTTCTGGCGAATCTCGAGTTCGTAGCCGCTCAGCTCGCCGCTGGGATAGTTTACCGGCGTCGTGTATGTGAACGCTGCCAGACGCTGCACGTATTCGATCGGGTCGCGGATGTCCTTCTTGAACCACGACACCGAAACGAGGCTTCCGTCGTAGGGCACGTAGTCCGCACGCAGGTCGTAGTTGTCGAGCGAGCTCATCCCCAGCGTCGGCTCGCCAATGAAAATCGGGCCGCCTAGGAACTCTTGTTGCAGGATCGGAGTGAGTTCCTTGAAGGTCTGTCGCGCCAGCGTCTGACTGAAGGAACCGCGCAGCGTCACTTCCGGAATCGGTACATAGGCGAGCGCCAGCGCAGGTAGCACGTCCTGCTGTTCGAATGAAACATCGGCTTCGCCTGGAAGCAGAGTCACCGGCGCGGTGGCGCCCGGCGGAAACCAGGTCGCGTTCGCTTCGGGATCGTTGACGATTCCAATTTCCGTCGACTCGAAGCGCACGCCTCCGATCACGTTGACCTGCGACGATAGCGGCAGGTCGAGCATGCCGTACACGGCCGAGATGTGCTGGTCGCCCTTGTAGTCGACGTCGAACAGCGACTCCGTGATCGGGTGATTCTCGAACGGGAAACTGGCGCTCCAGTACTGGTTGAAATCGCCCAGGAAGAAGGCTCCGGCGTCGCCGAAGTTGCTGAACGTGTCTTGATTGAAGTCGCGCTTGACCTGGTCGTCGAAGAGTCCGGCCTTCACGTAGCCGCTGTCGCCGCTCCATTGTTCGAAAGGCAGCTTGATGTTGAGTGAGTACTGGTTGCTTTCCTCGTCGACCGACTTCCAAATGCGTTGGAAGTTCCCCAGGTTGAAATTGGCTGCGGGCTTGTAGGGATACCAGGTCGCTGGAGTCGTGAACGGTGGGATAAACGGCGGAACGCCGGGATTGAACGACTGCGGCAGAAACAGCGCCCCGAACTGGCGCTTGTCGGGCTGCAACATCTCCGCTGAGCTGTGCGAGGCGATCCAGTCCACTTCAGGCGACCGGAACTTGAAGGTGTCGGCGATGACGAAGCTCTCGAGTTCGAGCTTGTGACGGCCGCTCAGCTGCAGCGTGCCGGTGGTGCGCTCGGTGTACTCGAGCGTCTCGAGTCGCAAGTAGGGCGCGGCATTCAGCGTGCCCGGCGTATTCCCCGGACCCGTCGGGTCGTTCGGATCGTAGCCGGGGAAGAAATACTCCTTGCCGCGCGTGTCCTCGGCGAGCGTCGCGGTGTCCTCGGCGCTGTGCGTGTACAGGTAGGTCAGCCCGAGGAAGTGGTTCTCGGTTTCCATGCCGAGACTCGCCAGGCCCCCCAGGTTCACCGACTGCGATCCCTGGGTGACGTCGAACAACGACGTCTTGAAGTCGCCGTCCTGAGGCGTGCCCTGATTCGTCTGAGGGACCATGCCTGCGCCGGGAGTCGTGACCCAATACGAGTCGTCGACGCCGTCATCGTAGAAGGAACTGTCGCGCTCGTAGAACGTGCTGACGATTCCGCCGACCTTGATGCCGTTGTCGAACTGGTGCTTGCTGCCGGCCAGGAACGACCACTTGTAGTCGGTGGGCGCCTCGCCTTCGGTGACGCCCGCGGCCCCCTCCCAGTTGCCACCGAGATTTTCGTACTGGATGTCGCGACCGCCGTCGTCGCGGCCCAGGAAATTCAGCCCGCCACCACGATAGGTCAGGAAGTCCCCGCCGGCCGATTGGCTGTTCTGGCTGTATTGGCCTTTGAATTGGACGATCGTCTCGTCCGGCAGGCTCTTGAGCTTGACGTTCACGGCTCCGCCGGACGCGTCGCCCTGCTGGTCGGGCGTGAAGGTCTTGGAGACCTGGATGCTCTCGATCACGGCCGCGGGATACTGATCGAGTTCGACGGCGCGCTTGTCTTCGTCCGCCGTGGGCAGTCGAACACCGTTCATCTGCGAATTGACGTAGCGATCAGGAAGTCCGCGAATCACGGCATATTTCCCACCCTGGACCGAGGCTCCGGCGACGAGCTTCAGCGCACTCGCGGCATCACCCGCTCCCGCTCGACTCATCAGATCCGCTCCGATCGAGTCCATCAGCGCGGGGCTGTCCGAGCGCAGTTTCAGCAGTTCGGCTTCCGATCCCGCGCCGAGTTGCAGCACGTCCTGGACGACGAACTCGTCGAGGTCCGTAAATTCTCCGGACAGCGAAACGTCGATGTCTGCCAGCTGACCTGACGTGACCACGACACCGGCTTTCACCTGGCGGACATAACCCTCCTTCGTGAAGACCAGCGTGTAGCTGCCCGCAGGCACCAGGCCGAAAACGAAGTTGCCCTGGTCGGTGGTCAGCACGTTTTCACCGGTCTCGACGACGGTGACGCGCGCAGCAGCAAGCGGAACGTCGAAGTCCTTGTCGTAGACGACGCCGCGAATGGAACCAGAGGGCTGTTGAGCGTCCGCGAGGGCGCTCAACGAAACCACGGCTCCAAGGCCCAACCAATAAGACGCTTTGCTGCTCACCAGGATCCGGCCGTTCCAGACCGGCTGCACGGGGCCCTCTGACCTTTACATTCCCTAGGTGCGCAACTTATGGGCGGATTGTGAGGATTCCGTGAACGCCCGGTGGGGCCTGGATCAATCACAGCTCGAGGCTGAGATCACCACGGATCGCCAAGACCGCCGAGCACGTGCAAGATTCGCGCGCGCAACTCGGCGTCGGGTTCGACGGCGCAAATCGCCATGGAGCAGCATGTTGCCGACAGGTCTTCGGCGCGCGGGCGGGAGTTGGGGTTCAAGCTGCCCTCTTCGAGGGCGCGTTTGTAGAGCTTGAGCGCCGC
>JANMRV010000311.1:0-7420 GCA_031388685.1 Planctomycetota bacterium | reverse complement strand
TGATCCTCGATGAAATCCAAAGGCGGCCGGAACTATTCACGACGCTGCGCGTGCTCGCCGACCGACCCCGGAAGCCGGCTCGTTTCCTGGTGCTCGGGAGTGCATCTTTAGAAATGCTGCGACAGAGTTCCGAATCGCTCGCGGGGAGGATCGCCTACTTCCAACTCGAGGGACTGGGGTTGGGCGACACGACGGCTGCTGACTGGCGCAAACTATGGTTGCGTGGAGGTTTTCCCAGGAGCTTCATCTCCAGGACAAACGCCAAGAGCCTCGACTGGCGTAGGCACTTGATCACGACGTATCTCGAGCGGGATATCCCCCAACTCGGATTGAGGCTACCTGCCGCCACGCTCTCGCGATTCTGGAGCATGCTGGCTCACTACCATGGCCAGATCTGGAACTCGTCCGAGTTCGCGCGCTCGTTCGGCGTTTCGGACAAGTCAGTGCGCCACTACCTCGATGTCCTCGAAGGTACGTTCATGGTTCGCGTTCTGCGGCCGTGGAGCGAGAACGCCGGCAAGCGCCTGGTGAAATCGCCCAAGGTCTACGTGCAGGACAGCGGACTCCTTCACGCGCTACTCGACATCGAAGAACAGGCCGACCTCAATTCACACCCGAAGCTAGGCGCTTCCTTCGAAGGTTTCGCGCTCGAACAGGTCCTGCGTCGCCTGCAGGCATCGCCCCGGCAGTGTTATTTTTGGGCCACGCACCAGGGCGCGGAACTCGACCTGCTCGTGGTGAGTGGCCGGCGCCGACTTGGCTTCGAGTTCAAGCACACGAATGCGCCCGGCGTGACCAAGTCGATGCGGATCGCGATCGAGGACCTCAAGCTGGATCGCCTCGACGTGATCCACGTCGGCGATGAAAGCTATCCCTTGGCGGATGGAATTCGCGCCGTCGCGCTGAGCCGCGTCAGGCAGGATATCGAGCCGCTGCAGGGAAAGTGACTGGTCGACAAGCGCAGGCAGACGCTGAACTCCAGAGCGTCGGAGAGCGGCGAATCGTGGGCGGTCGATAGCTTCAACCCCGGTCGTTGCCGAGCCAGTCGAACTGATCCAACTGATTCCAGGGCAGCAACGTTGCCGACGAGTCGGATTCGAGCGCGCCTCCCGCGCAAATCAGCAGGCGCTCGAGGCCAGCGGCGCCGTTGACTCCGAGCCGACCTGCGAAAACATCGAATGCACCAGTGCCCGCGCGCTGAACTCGCTTCGACGACTTGATCTCAATTGCGAGCGGCCGGCCGGGTCGATCGAGCACGCAATCGAGTTCACGTCCGTCGTGATCGCGAAAAAAAGCCCAATCGGAGCTGCGTCCATTGTGCAGGAAGGCCTTGGCCAATTCGCTCAACACCCAACACTAGAAAATGCTGCCGCGCAGTTCGTGTTCACGCAGGCGCTCGACCGATTCGATTCGCAGTAGCCGACAAAGCAGTCCCGAATCGTAGAAGCACAGCTTGGGACTCTTCACGAGGCGTTTCGAAGCGCTCTTGAACCAAGGCGGCAGGCGCCAAGCAACGAAGCTGGTTTCGAGCACCGTTATCCAGCTGCGCGCGGTGTGGTGTGAGACGCTCGCGTCGCTCCCAAGACTGGACAGATTCAAGAGTTGCCCCGCACGGCTCGCGCAAAGTCGCATGAACGTCCTGAAGGCGATCAGGTTGGCGACCTGCAAGACTTCGCGCACGTCGCGCTCGACGTAGGTCGCGATGTAGTCCTCCAGCCATAGAGCTGGATTCAAGCGCTGCTCGTGGATGCGCGGATAGCCGCCTGCGAAGACGAGTTCCCACGGATCACTGGGCAGTCCGAGCGGGCGCAGCTCCGCAAGCGAGAGCGGCAGCAGATGCAGCAGCGTCGTGCGGCCCGCGAGCGATTGGGTGATCGACTCGAGCAGCGAGAAGTGCTGCGAACCCGTCAGCACCCAATCGCCATTGGACTTCTGTTCGTCCACGATGCCCTGGAGGTAGGAGAGCAACTGCGGCGCGCGTTGGACTTCGTCGAGGATTGCGCCGCGCGGGAAGCGCGCCAGAAACTCGCGCGGCCGATTCAGCGCCTCCTCGCGTTCATCGAGCGACTCGAGCGTGACGTAGGGTTTGTCGGGAAATGTCTGCCGGCAAAGCGTCGTTTTCCCGGATTGACGGGGCCCGGTGACAGTCAGCACGGGATAGACCTTCGCACGTTCGAGCAGCGCGGAGGACAGGGTTCGGGCGAGGATCACAGGCGCAGGGTATCGGACCGTCCTGGAAAGTGGAATTGGCACTTCCAATCGCCCGTAACGACACTTATCCCTTTTATTTGCAGTAACTTATGGCTCGTACGCCAATCGAAATCTGGGCCCTTCACCCGGCATGCACTCGGACTGAGGGGGCCTCCGGAAGCCAGAGTGGACCTGCTCAGCGCGGGCAGACGCTGAACTCCAGCGCGTTAGAAAGTGTCGAGTTGTTGGGCGAGGGGAAGCCATTGTCGCGACCCCAGCATTGCACGTCGATCAGTGTTCCCGGCACGATCAAATACGAGGCCGGCGCGCCACCGAGTGCTCCAACCGCGAACGCATTCATGTCGAGCGAGTACACACCCGAGCAATCATTCGGCGGGGGATTCCCACCCGAGTTGATCGAGATCGAGCGCTTGAGCGGCACGTTGACGCAGCGCAGTCCACCTTGGAACGGGACCGCCGCGCGACCGGCGTTCGTGTAGAGCATCAGGCCGGGGGTGTTGTTGATCACATTGATCGCGGAGAGTGTGAATCCGAAACCGGCGGTCGCGCTTGGAATTCCACTCGCGCTGATCGCAGGCGTGCAGCCGAGTGAGTTGACCTTCGCCGCGCAATAGCTGGAGGGCGTCGGACAGGGGCCGTCGTAGCGCGCAACCCAAACATCGATCCCGCCCGCTGACGGAGCGCCAAGGTTGCCATCGGTCTGGCCGCCGACGAAGACGCTGTTCATTCCGTCCGAAGCCAAGGCAAATGAGAAGTCTCCGCCGATCGTGCCGAGTTGACTGGACCAAGTCTGATTCCCGGCGCCGTCGTAGCGCGCGAGCCATGCATCGGCTCCTCCCGCGTTGGTTCCCGCAAAACTGCCCTGAGTGAAGCCACCCACGTACACGCCGCCTGATCCGTCCTCGGTGGCAGCGGACGCCTCATCGCTGGCCGGAGTTCCGAACTTCCTGAACCAGGTCTGGTTGCCAGCGCTGTCGTAGCGCGCGAGCCACGCGTCAAGGAACGATTGGCCTCCTGGCAGCACGGTCTGGCCGCTCAGATAGACACCGCCTGCACCGTCCGCCGCTGCCGCGCGAGCGAAATCGTCGGCGATCGTTGCCGACTGTCGAATCCAGATCCGGTTCCCCGCATTGTCGTAGCGCGCGAGCCAGGCGTCCCAGTTGCCCGGGTTGGTTCCCGCCAGGTTGCCCTGCGTGTAGCCGCTCACATACACGCCGCCCGAACCGTCCGGCGCGGCGCAATTGGACATCTCGTTGGTGATCGATCCAAATTGACGGATCCAAAGCTGATTCCCCGCGCCGTCGTAGCGCGCGAGCCAGACGTCGCCGGCGCCCGCACTGGCGCCGCCGAGGTTGCGGCTCGTGGCACCGCTCACGTACACGCCCCCAGCTCCGTCCGATGCAGCGCCCCAGATCGAGTCAGGGCCGGACGTGCCGAGCTGGCGGATCCAGGTTTGGTTCCCCGCGCCGTCGTAGTGCGCCAGCCAGGCGTCACTCGATCCCGCGTTGGATCCGCCGAGGCTGCCGGCGGTCATGCCCCCTATGTACACACCGCCAGATCCGTCCGGCGCCGCGGCGAGCGCAGCGTCAGGGCCACTTGTCCCAACCTGCCGAATCCAGATCTGATTGCCGCCGCTACCGTAGCGCGCCAGCCAGGCGTCGTTGCCCCCCGCGCTCGGTCCGCCGAGGTTGCCGCCGGTCCATCCGGCCATGTAGGTGCCGCCCGACCCATCCGTCGCGGCGGAAGCAGCGATCTCGGCGCCCGCCGTGCCGAACTGTCGCACCCAGGCCTGGTTCTGCGCGGCCGCGGGGGCTGCTGCGAAGGCGAGAAACGCGAGACGGAATTTCAGGGCTGAGCAGTTGCGCATGGAAGGCTCCTTCCGCGATGGGCTGACGAGCGGAATCTCTCGGGCGTACATGTGCCGTCGCGGAAGTTACCCGCCCCGGGCTCGACTGTTGGAGATTCATCGGCAGCAAGCGCTCCTATGCGCCTTCCCCGCGTCAAGGGCCAGCCCGGAATTCGCCGCGAACTTTTCTGAAGAATGCGATTTCCCTTCAGCTTCGTTGCCCACGGGGGTTGACGCATTGGCGCTCTGCGTGGAGAGTCTCCCGGCCCTTCTCAACATGCTCGACTTCCCTCGACTCGATTTCTTGCGCCGCGCCGGTCTGGTGCGCACCCCGGCTCCGGCTCCCGCGCCGGTCATCACGGCGCGCGTCGTTTGTGTCGCCAGCGGAAAAGGCGGCACGGGCAAGAGCATCACCTCGACGAATCTCGCGACCGTGCGCGCCGGCAAGGGTGAACGCGTCTTGCTGATCGACTTCGATGCGGGTCTCGCCAACGCGCACCTCTTGCTCGGTCTCGCGCCGCAATACGACCTCGGTCACGTCATGGAAGGTTCGATCGATCCCTTCGACGCGCTGGTCGAAGGGCCGAACGGCTTGAAATTGCTTTCCGGCGGCGTCGGCCGGCACACGCTGACGAATCCGACACGCCGCGAACTCGAGCGCCTGTTCAAGAGCCTGCGCGCCCTCGAAGACGCTTTCGACCTGATCGTGATCGATCACGGCGCGGGCCTGGGCTACGGCACGGTGGCGCACCTTGCGGCGACCAGCACGCTCCTGCTCGTCACCAGCCACGAAGTCACCGGACTTTCGGACGGCTACGCGCTCTACAAGCGCGCGCTCTCGGTCAATCCCTACATTCGCGTGGGCATGCTGATCAACCGCGTGCCCGATCCCGGCTCGGCCGAGTCGGCCTGGACGCGTTTTCGCAACGCCTCGCAAAAGTTCCTCGGCAGCCAGCCCGAGCTTTTGGGCTGGGTGCCCGCGGACGTGGCCGTCGGCCGTTCGGTCGAAGTGCGCTCGCCGGTGGTGCTCTCGAGTCCCGATTGCGAGGCCGCCCGGGCCTTCCAGCGACTTGCGGACTGGCCTGCCCTTGACCTCGCGCGAACCGCGAGCGCATTCTACGAGCGCGCACAGCGTGCTCTGCGGTAGGACCGCGGGCCAAAGTGCGCGCACATGCGCGTCATCAGTCTGGTCAATCAAAAGGGCGGCTGCGGTAAGACCACCGCGGCCATCCATCTCGCGGCGGCATTGTCGCTCGCGAAACAACGCGTGCTCGTGGTCGATCTCGATCCGCAGGCGCACGCCAGCATGGGACTTTCCGCGCAAGGCGAGAGCGGACCGACGATCGCCGACGTGCTCTGTGATCGCGTCACGACGCGCGAAGCGCTGCGCAGTGCGCCCTGTGAGTTGACGCTGCTCGCCTCGTGCCAGCGTCTGGCCGAGTTCGAGGAAGAGAGCGCGCGGCTGGTCGGGCCCGAGCAGCGGTTGCGCAGCGCGCTCGAGGAAGTCGCCGACGATTTCGACTTCGCCTTGGTCGATTGCCCCGCGCGCGCGGACGGCGTGTTGACGGCCAATGCGCTGTGCGCGTCGACCAGCGCGTTCCTGGTGATCGAGACCGGCGCGTTCGCCTTGCAGGGCGCGCTGCGCGCGCGCGCCTTGTTCGAAGAGGTGGCCGAGCAGCAGGGCTCGCGCTTCGATCGCCGCGTGCTCGGCACCATGTTTGACAAACGCACGCGCTTTGCACGCGAATTGTTGGTCGCGTTGCATTCGCGTTTCGGCGACGAGATGTACGACACGGTCGTGCGCTCGAGCGTGCGCCTGCGCGAAGCAGCCGCCTGCGGAAGGCCGGTCTTCGACATCGCCCCGCGCTCGGCCGCCGCCGACGATTTCCACTCGCTCGCGGCCGAGGTGCTTGGCGATGCGCCTGTGGTCGGCCGTGAACTTGGCGGCCATGTGGCTTCGAGCGTCGCGCGCGCGGCGCGAGTCGTCGCGGCTAGAACTTCGAAAGACCTGCCGAACGGCAGCGTGCACGTTCCGAACTGAGCCCACACCGACAGGACACAGCCATGGATGCTCTCGCACTCTTGTGCAATCTCTACGGTGACGGACCGAGCACGCTGAAGCGCCTGCGCGCGCACGGTGTGCTGCGCATCGAAGATCTCGGCGCGCGGCAGGCGGGCGATCTCGCCACGCTGCTGGCGTTGACGCCTGCGATCACGCGCCGCTTCTTGAAGGAAGCCTCGGCGTTGGAGCAACGCGTGCTGGACAGCGCGGATGCCGTGAACCCCGTGGAGCAAGCTCACGCGCCCAAACGCGCCGGCCGCGAGGTCGTGCGCGGCAAGCAGGCGATGCTTGCCGCAGCCGCGCAACTGTGGACAGAACTCGATCGCACTTCGCCCGTGCCGCAGACGCAACATGCCACCGAATCCGCTCACGTCCAGGAAGAACCCGTCGTGAAAGACGGCACGCCGCTCGCCGCCGCGGAACTCGACCGCGCGACCTTTGAAGCATTGCACGGCATCGGCATTCGCACGCTGGAGGATCTCGCCGGGATGGACAGTGAAGTCGTCGCCGCGGCCTCGGGGCTCGGGCTCAGTCAGGTGCTGTTCGCCCAAGGCCTCGCGCGCCGCGAAGCGCGTGCGCAGATCGAATGCACTCAACGCGCGGCGCCGTCCGACGCGCCCGAGGAACTCGTGGTCTGCATCCTGCAGCCCTCCGCGCCCACGGACTCGCGTTTCTCGCCGTCGGAACGCGCGCCCGCGCAGTGGCTGTCCGAGCCTTCCGGTTCGCAGTGCGAACACGAACCGGCCGCCGACGAAGGCGCCGGGCCGTTTGCATGAATCCGCTGGCTCTGCTCGTGCTGGTCGCGTTCACCGCGATCGTCCCGCTCGGCGCAGCCAGCGCTTCGCCTGTCCAGAAAGCCGAGCCGCGCGAGATCGGCCTCGCGCCCGACGGCAAGCGCGGCTTCGGAATGGGGCTCGAGCAGAAGCGGCTCAGCGACCTTCTGCGCTCGAAGGAAGCGGCCGACAAGGCGTTCTTCGACGAGCTGAGCGGGCTTGTGATGTCGACGCGCATTCAGCTCCTGAACGTTCGCCAGCACTATGTCGAGCGCGGCTACTTCCGCCTGCTCTCCGCCAGCGCCGGGGACGATTTCGCTCTGCTGCACAGCACGTACGCAAAATGCTACGACTCGCCCGGCCGCGAACTCGCGCCGGGAGATGCGCGCGCCAAGGCTCTCGCCGCCATGCTCGTCGATACGCGTTTCAACGTGCGTCGCGACCTGACCCAACGCGCACAGATTTCGGTCGACGATCTCGAGCATGCCCGCGCGGTCTTCGATGCGACCCAGAACGGCTTCGTCAGTC